>DASZPC010000204.1:0-2082 GCA_035550455.1 Chitinophagales bacterium
CTTCCTTGTAAATGTACAAATGCAAATCGGCGGTGCGTGCTATTTGGGGCAGGTGCGTAATGCATATCAGTTGGTGGCTGCGCGATAGCGCCTTCATTATTTCGCCCACCTTCAAGGCCACCTCGCCCGATATGCCCGAATCAATTTCGTCAAAAATCATAGTGGGCAACGCTTCGGCATCGGCCATTAAAGATTTGATGCAAAGCATCAGGCGGCTTAGCTCGCCGCCGCTGGCCACATCCTTTATTTCGCGCGGGGCAAATCCTTTATTAGCGCTGAACAAAAACTTTATCTCCGTTAGCCCGTTCTCGTTTAAATACTGGTGCTCGGTTTTTTTAATTTCTACTTTAAACGATGCATTGGGCATACCCACCTTGGTAAGCAACACCACCACATGCGTTTGAAAATCGCGCAGCACTTTTTCGCGCGCGGCATGTAGTTTGTCTGCCATTGTTACCAGTTCTTTTCGCTGCTTTTCCAAAAGCGTTTTCAGGTTCTCCACCTCCGCCGAACTCGTGTCCGCTGAAGCTATCTTCCCTTCTATATCCCCCTGTATTTTCAGCAGTTCATCAACACTTGCCGCATTATGTTTTTTCAGCAGGCGTTAAATCGTATGCAGCCGCCCGTTTACTTCCTCCAGCCGTTCGGGGTCTAACACTGTATTATCCTGTATCCCCTCAAATTCCGCGGCTATATCCTTCAGTTCCTCACAAGCACTTTGCAACCGCCCGCTCAGCGCCAGTATGTCCTTGCTGTAATTTTTAACCCCTTTAAGGTTGCTTTGCAACTCGCTTAATTGTTCCAGCACCGCCATTTCATTTCCGCTAAGCCCCTGCACCACTTGTTGCAATACCGTTTTTATTTCCTCCACATTGCTAAGGGTATTCTGTTCGGCTTCTAATGGTTCCTGTTCGCCTGCTTCCAGCCTGGCTTCGGTAAATTCTTTCAATTGAAATTGCAGGTAATCCATTTCTGCGTGGGCGCTCTTTAATTGCTCCGTCATTACCTCTAACTGCTTCTGTCCGTTCTTATAGGTATCAAACTTGTTGCGGTAAGTTTCCAGCAAAGGCCTATTGCCCGCCAGCACATCCACTATCCCCATCTGGAAACCCGCCTTTATCAAATCCAGTGTTTCGTGCTGGCTGTGCAGGTTCACCAGCTTCTCCCCAAGTTCTTTCAGTACCGATAAAGTAACCGGCGTATCATTTACAAACGCCCTCGATTTGCCCGATTGGTTTATCTCTCTTCTTACAATGGTATGCACTTCAAAGTCAAGCTCGTTATGGGCAAAAAAACTGCGCAGCGATGCATCGGTAATTTCAAAATCCGCCTCTACCACGCATTTCTCATTTTTATCAAATAAAACTTTGGTATCGGCCCTGTCGCCCAGTATCAGCGATAGCGCCCCCAGTAGTATAGATTTACCGGCCCCGGTTTCGCCGGTTATAATATTCATCCGTTCGTTGAACTGTATTTCAAGCCCCTCGATGATGGCATAATTCTTTATGGTTATCCGGTGAAGCATTGATGCTAAGATAGCGATTGATTTTTTCTGTATAGCTATTTCAGTACGGGACAGTTTATTTAAATAAAAAGCCCCGGGCAATTACCGGGGCCTTCTTATTAGTGTTGTGCTTTCAGCTTATTTAGCAACATAGTGCAACGAAACCTCCTCTGCTAACTTTTTCAGTTGGCCTTCAACTTCGTCGGTCATAGGGTTGCGAAGGTTTTTGAGCACTTTCTATCTGTTCCAGAGTCTATAATCTCCGGAAAGGAGACTGTGGGGATAAAAAAACAATACGCTAAAAAGCACTAAATTAGCAAAGCAATAAATGCGGAAACAATGAAGGAATTGCATGTAAAGCCACAATATGTAACCGATTACAGAGGAAAAAAACTGTCGGTGTTACTATCTATAAACGATTATAAAAAGATTATTGAAAAACTGGAAGAACTGCACGATTTACGTTTATATGATAAGGTAAAAGCCCTTAAGGAAGAAAAAATCAGCCTGGAAAACTACTTAAAGGCCCGTAGCAGCAAGAATGGCAAAGTATAAAATTTACATTACCAAAACAGCCC
>DASZPC010000205.1:0-2480 GCA_035550455.1 Chitinophagales bacterium
TTACCGGGCCGTATAATTACATTTTTATACGAAGTAAAAAACGAACAGGGGGAACTGATAAATGAGGGCGAAACACAATTGATTTTTGTTGATGCCGAAACGCGCCGCATAAAAACCGCCCCCGAAATACTTTTAAAAGTTTTCAGAGAGTATTTTTAAATTTAATGGCCTTTAAATGAGGATTGTCATTCACCCTGATGATGAAAGTCAAAACCTCTCAATAGAGGTTGGCTATTTTTGTAGCATAAATAGTTGATTATGTTTTACAGACAATACTACTCTGAGCTGGGAAAACTATTATACGCGCTTGCCCATGCAGATGGTAAAATTGGGGAGAAAGAAAAAGCCGCCCTTAAAGAATTAGTGCGTACTGAATTAGTGCCAAAAGAAAAACATAATGACACTTTTGGAACCGATGCCGCCTACTATGCCGAAATAGAATTTGATATACTGGAAGACTCTGAGCCAGATGTGGATGCAGCTTTCGATTCCTTTCTGTTTTTTATTGAAAACCACCATACCGCTGTTACCACCGAAATGCGCCAGGCCACTATCAGGGTAACCGATAAAATGGCCCACCAGTATAAAAACACAGGTAAAAAGGAAGCCAGTCTGCTAGCTACGCTTAAAAAGAAATTGCAGGAATTGCCCGCTGCGGCACACTAATGTTTTGCTTGAACAATACGCCTACACAGCATGCTTAAGCTTAAATAGTTAATTAAAATCCTATTTTTGCGCGTTTGTTTTAGCCGATGAATAAATTCTGGAAAAAACTTAAAAAGCAATATCCTTTTCTGATTAAGTGGGAAGAAAGGGCACGAGTATTTACTTTACCCGGCTTTGACGGCGTTCCCATCGTGGACGTATATAAATTCTTTATAGCCGAAATTAATTCCAACTCTCTCGGCAACCGTAGCAAATCCATTGCATATAGTTTCTTCCTGGCAATATTCCCCGCCCTCACTTTCGTATTTACCCTTATCCCCTACCTGCCTTATTTCAGGGATATGGACGTTAATATCCTAAAGCTTTTGCGCCAGGTAATGCCAAACCAGGAAACCTACAAATTCATTAAATCATTTATTGAGCCGCTTCTGAAAGACCTTGCCAAACATAAGCGTGGCGGGCTGTTAACAGGCTCTTTGTTGTTAGTGTTTTTCCTCACCTCTAACGGGGTACTGGCTATGATGAGTTCGTTTGATAAATCGCACTCCCATTACCATAAGCGCAACCCAATCCAAAGCCGCATTGTAGCACTTAAAATAACCGTGTTGCTATTAATGCTGTTTATTTTTTCAATAGCGCTAATCGTATTAGGCGAAAGCATCCTTTCATTTACCCTCGCACAACTTAATATTCACAGCGAGCTTACCCACCTGCTTTTCGATGTACTGAGGTATGTGGCCATTATATTGATGTTCTTCTTCTCCCTTTCGCTTATTTATTACTATGGGCCTAACACCAAAAAGAAATACAAGTTCATTTCAACCGGTGCTACCGTGGCAACGGTGTTGTCTATACTAATTTCTGTGGCGTTTTCTTACTACGTAAACAATTTTAGTAAGCTGAATGTAATTTTCGGCTCAATAGGCACTATTATGTTATTAATGATTTGGCTGAATATAAATGCTTTTGTATTGTTAATCGGCTACGAACTAAATGCCAGTATTCACTACAACAAACTTCACCGCTTTGTTGAAATTGAGAATAAAAAACACGATGACGACGATTAAACAAAAAGCCCTTTACCAGGCCCTTTTTTGCTTTACTACAGTTCAGCGGAGACGGATTTGAATGGTAGGCAACATCCACTACTGTAAACATTGCTATAAATGAAAAATCCCGTCTTCATGAACGGGATTTAATTCAGCGGAGAGAGAGGGATTCGAACCCCCGGTAGGCTCATCACCTACGACTGTTTTCAAGACAGTTGCAATCAACCGCTCTGCCATCTCTCCGGGCGCGAATATAGAAACTTGGGATAAAGAATGAAAAACGGCTAAAAAATTTGTTTTTAACCGTTTATACCGGTTTAATAAATAAAAAGCCACCGCATTTTCAGGGTGCTGGTTTAAGCACAAATCTTACCTTTGCGCACTCTCTACCAAATTAATAGAGTAATCATTTTATGAAGGAAGACCACCTGCGGAGCGTAGTAAAAGGGGCCAGTTGGCGTATAGTGGGCACTATTGACACTATCTTCCTCTCTTTCCTATTTACGGGGCAAATAGGAAAAGCATTGAGCATTGGGGGCGTTGAACTCTTCACCAAAATAATTCTGTTCTACCTGCACGAGCGGGTGTGGCTGCGCCTTAAATTCGGCACAGCCGAAATAATACAAAACGGGCAAACAGTAAGGCAGGATAAACACTACCGAAGCGTTGTAAAAGGTATTAGCTGGCGGGCTGTTGGCTCTATCGACACATTTTGGATTGCGCTGGTAGTTAACCACTCCTCCCCTTTCGCCCTTAAAACAGCCT
>DASZPC010000206.1:0-2696 GCA_035550455.1 Chitinophagales bacterium
CCGTGTTAAGTGCAGAAATATAAGGTCTTGAAACAGCATTGGTAGTTGTAAATTGTCCGCCGATGTAAACAGTTGTTCCTACAACAATAATAGAACGAACATATGAATTTACCTGCGGTGCCCATCCTGCTACAACCTGCATGGATGAATTAAGTTTTGCAACATAAGCCTGGTTTACGCCACCAATGGTAGTAAAAGATCCACCCACATAAAAATTACCTGAAGCATCTTTTGCTACAGCATAGATAATTCCATTTGTAGCAGGAAATGCAGGATCTGGTTTTATATTGGATGGAGTAATCTTTGCAGAATAAGGTGAATAATAAGCAGCATGTGTATAATTGCCACCGGTTAAAATAGAATCGCCCAAAACAGAAACTTTTTGCACTACATTATCATACCCCGGAAACCCGCCAATCAATTTTCCATCTGTTTTTTTAATAACGGCGAATCTTACTGCGTTCTGGTTTCCAACAGTAGTAAAATATCCGCCGGCAACTATTACTGAATCTTTTAAAGCCAAAGTATTTACCTGGTTATTTGCATTAGGATCCCATGTTGTTACCAATGCGCCTGTAGTAGCATTTACTTCAGCAAGATAATTTCTTGGCGTGCTGTTTACTGTAGTAAAAGCGCCGCCGAGATAAAGCTTGGTACCATCTTTAACTATAGAATATACATAAGAATTACAGGCAGCAGTAAAGTTATTGTCAACTGTTTTATCAGATTTTATATGCGCTATGTAACTCTTATCTACACCACCAATATTTGTAAAGTAACCGCCAACATACCAGCCGCCATTATCATCTGGTATTATACATCTTATTTGATTATTGGCGTTTGGCATACTTTGATCTGAAGTATTACCGCCTTCGCTTATGCTCGACAGGTAATCTGTTTTTAAGCCCAGTCTTGAAAAATTTCCGCCAACAAATATTGAATCGCCGTGTGTAGTTAAAGCATTTACCACATTATCCGCACTAACAGAACCGGTAACAAAATTTCCGTTGGTTATATTAACGTTAGCCAAATATGGTCTTAATAAGTTTGATGAATTGATAGTTGTAAAATAACCACCCAGCCAAATGGTAGTATCTGCGCCATAAGCAACAGTAACGGTGTTTACCGTATTATTTGGCGATGGGTTCCATGCATTTACCAAAGCGCCTGTTGTTGCATTTACAGCCGCAGCATATAAACGGGTTGTTCCATTTACCGTAGTAAAACTTCCGCCCAAATACAGCTTGCCATTAAATTTAAGAAGCGCTCTTACAGTACTATTGCAGCTTGCGTTAAACGAGTTGTCAACGGTGTTATTTGATTTGATGTGCGCCACATAGGATTTTGATATACCGCCAACGGTTGTAAAATTTCCGCCGGCATACCAGCCTCCGCTTCCGTCAGGTATAAGCGCATACACCTGCCCGTTAAATTGAGGGAAATCCATGTTGGGATAATCGTTGCTAAGTGCAGAAAGCGCACCGTAGCCGGTATTCAATCCAACATAATTAAAATCGCCACCAATGTAATAGCTGCCGCCTTTTTTATAAACAGCATATACATTTCCATTAGCAGAGCTCATGTTCTTTACAAGTGTTTGCGCATGCAGTGATGCAAAAACAGTTAGAAAGGCAAAACAAAAAAGTAATTGTCGTTTCATTTTAAAATTTTTATGTAATAATAAAAGTGAATGGAGTTGAGCGCGGACCGTTAGTCGTGGTTAGCTCACAGGTATCAGAATTTAAAACGTACGGATTACAGCGATAAATTTCGCCATAATAAACATACGTAAAAACTGCATTCATGTAATAATAAAAAACAATAAAATAATTTATTAACACACCATAGACGTATTTCGGTTATTTAAGGGTAACAATGGCTGATTCTTTTTATGGGTGAAAAGAAATATAAAAGACCCCCTGTCTGCCCACAGGCAGGCTAACGGTCACAGATTTCGCAACGTCTTTCTTGCCCCTCACCTTTGGAGAGAGCTTGTCCCGATTCTTCGGGAGGTTGGGGTGAGGTCCCCAATAAAATTTGTTATTCAAGAACATTCTACTGAAATTTGAATTGCGTTTCAATTACCAAACCTGTTTCAACATAAACCAAGACTTGGCAATTGAACCCCGAAACCAGGAATTAACCGGAATGCTTGCAAAATCAACTTATAAAAATATAGAAATGCATTTGAATGTGGCGGAAATGCTGTGAGCGCACATGGAAATGCGGTTCAGTTAAGTGGAAATGAGGTTCAGGCACATGGAAATGCGGTTCAGTGAGGTGGAAATGAAGTTCAGACACATGGAAATGAACCGGCCGAATGTGGAAATGAGGCAAACTAAAGCAGTTTTCTATCACTCTTAAATAAAACAATCATGATTACACAGGAACAAAGCCGCGAATACACGCGCTGCACCAAACTAAGCCAGTTTCTCAACCAAAACGCAACTGTCTACAGCAGTTTTCAACCGTTTGCCGACGAGGTTACCAGCTTTAATGCAAACGTTACCAGTTTCACCAATCTTATACAAGATAAAAATGGTGATAACACCGGTATTACTGCCGACAAAACCGCGCTTAAACATTCCATTGCCGATGCGCTCGGTCTTGTTTGCCGTAAAACCTATTCGTATGCACTCATCAACAACAACCAGCAATTGGCGGCGCAGGTAAATACGCGGGCAGACAAAATTTTT
>DASZPC010000207.1:0-5010 GCA_035550455.1 Chitinophagales bacterium
GTTAGGCGATAGGTTAGTAACCTTAGCGCTTGTCTTTTGGTTGCACGAACTAAGCGATACCGCGAGGATGAAAATTACCAGTAGTGTTCTCATAGCATGTTTTTGTAAATAAACCCGATAACCGAAAATAGCTTTTAGGAAATTCAAAGCTATTCTTTAATCAGGTATTTTTAAGAAAACCGATGTTGCGTGCCAACCCCCTGAATTTGGTGCGCTTAACGGCTGATTGCTTAAACAGGCGCTTAAAAGTTTGTTCATCTAAATTTTCCCATTCGTCAGCCTTCATGTTAAGCATTTCGGGGTTCGGTACAAATTCAGGCTCGTTATGTGGTACCGCCCTTGCATTAATGGGGCAAACCTGCTGGCAAATATCGCAGCCAAATGCCCAGTTATCAAATTTACCTTTAAAGCTGGCGGGCAAAACCTCATCCTTTAACTCAATGGTAAAGTAGGATATACATTTAGAAGCATCAAGTTTATACGGTTCGTAAATAGCCCCGGTTGGGCAGGCGTCAATACATTTAGTGCAATTGCCGCAATAATCTTTAACAGGGCTATCGTATTCCAGTTCAACATCCAGTATAATTTCAGCCAGAAAAAAATACGAGCCCACGCCTTTGGTAAGCACATTAGTGTTTTTGCCCTGCCAGCCTAGGCCGCTGCGTACCGCCCAGGCTTTTTCAAGCACCGGCGCCGAGTCAACAAAACTACGGCCGGTAACAGCCCCAGCCTGTTCAGTTATTTTATGGAACAGCAAATCCAGCTTTTCGCGCACCACATCGTGGTAATCATTGCCCAGCGCGTACATGGCAAATTTCGGGGCGGCTGGGTCTGCCTGCTTTGCCTCTGTAAAATAGTTGTACGAAAGCGATATAACACTCTTTGCCCCCTCCACCAACTTGCGCGGGTCCACCCGCTTCTCAAAATGGTTTTCCATATAGGCCATTTTGCCATGCAGGTTTTGGTTCAGCCAGGCTTCCAGTTTCCGGGCTTCATCGTCCAGCCTTTCCGCCTTAGAAATACCGCACGAACTGAAACCCGCTTCAAGCGCAGAACGTTTAATATAAGAGGTTAGCAGGGCTTTATTCACGGCGTAAAATTCGCATTAGAAACAAAAAATCATTAATTGTCAGGCGCGGGCTAAAAATAACGAAATGATAGCTTTACTTTTGTTCATCGGCTTCCAAAACTAAAGGCATTAATTATGAAAAACATCAGCATCATCTTTCTTCTTTTTACATTGCTGATGTTATCTATTGCCCCCGAAACCTTTGCCGCCCCTGCCCCCGATGGCCCCGAGGTTACCAGCGATAATAATGATAAAGACCTCAAAGTGCTTTCGTGGAATATTTACATGCTGCCCCGCATGGTGGTGCGCAAAGGCAAGCGCGAAAGGGCGCACGCCATAGTAGAGAACCTTAAAAATTCCGATTTCGATATTATCGTTTTTGAAGAAGCATTTTTACCTGCCGCCCGCAAAATTATTACCGAAGGTTTGGGCAAACTGTTTCCCTATCAGTACGGCCCCGTTAACAATAGCCCGAATATTAAAACCAATGGCGGGGTTTGGGTTATCAGCAAAATAAAACTGAAAACCATTAAAACCATCCAGTTTAAAGAATGTGCCACCTGGGACTGCCTGGCGCGCAAAGGGGCCATGTTGCTGGAAGGCCAATGGAACGGTAAAACCTTCCAGATAATGGGCACCCACTTACAGGCCGACCAATACCAGGAAATACGCTACAAACAAATGGACGAGATATATAGCGAACTGTTGGCTCCCTACCGCCGCGATGGTGTGCCACAGTTGGTTTGCGGCGATATGAATACCGAGGCTGAAATTACCGAACGCTATTGTAAAATGCTGGACTGCTTTGGCGCCGAAAACGGCGAAATAAGCGGGGTGGAAAAATCCACCTACGATGGTACCGATAACGATATCGCCCAGTCTTACGGGGTGCATACCAAAACCACCTACGATTACATACTGGTAAGGAACAACGGCGTTAAACTACGCGCCATAAAACGCTTTGTAAGCGTGCTTAAAAAGGGCAAAAAACAACTATCCGATCACTACGGTATAGTCTGCGAACTCAGGTTTTAAGCCCTGAAAAAACGCCCCAGCCCTTTCTATCACATTGGCAAACGCCTCATTTTCACCTCGTAAAATGTGGATAAAAAAAATGCCCGGCTGTTATCAGCAGGGCATTTTTTTAAAACAAAGGCTGTAGCCTTTAAGGGTTTGAATGGTTTACGACAAATTATTATTAATGTGTTTTGCCATTTCAAACATGCTAACGCTCTTCTTACCGCCGAAAACTTTTGCAAGGTTTTCATCAGCGTTAATATTGCGTTTTTCTTTGGCATCCTGCAGTTTGTTCTTCTTAATGTATTCCCACACTTTTTTGGTGATTTCAGTGCGTGGAAGTGGCTTGCTGCCTACAACTGCGCTAAGGGCTGCGCTTGGTGTCATAGGTTTCATGAAAGCGGCATTAGGTTTTCTTTTTGCCTTTGCTTTCGCTGGTTTAGCAGCCTTTTTTACTGCTTTTTTTACTGCCTTTTTAGCGGGCGCTTTTTTTGCTTTTGCTTTTGCTTTTTTGGTTGCCATAACAAATTGGTTTTAATAAGTGAAAGGTAATAATCAAAAGTATTAAATCGGTATATATACTCAAATATGTTATGCACATTCCCACAATGGTAATAGCCCCAAAAGCCCGCCCATAAACCGGTAGCCGACCCCGGGCTGTAACCTCCCAAATTTTGGGTTACCTGTTTCGTCCCAAAAAAAATTATATTTGCAAAGCCTTTACAAATGCAACCGCGCGTTATACTCGATAGTAAGAAACTCAACCTCACCCTTACCCGCCTTTGCCATCAGTTAATTGAACAACACAAAGACTTTTCTAAGTCGGTTATTATTGGTGTGCAGCCCCGCGGCGTAATGCTGGCTACCCGTATCCACCAAAAGCTGGAGGCTATACTGGGTAAAACAGGTATTCAATTCGGCAAACTCGATATAACCTTTTACAGGGACGATTTCAGGCGCAAGGGCAAACCCATGCTGGCCGATGAAACCGATATTAATTTTTCGGTGGAAGGGATGAATGTAATTTTGGTTGACGATGTGCTTTATACCGGCCGCACTATCCGTTCCGCCCTCGATGCCATCCTCGATTTTGGCCGCCCCGATGATGTGGAACTGCTGGTGCTCATTGACCGCCGCCTGCAGCGCCACCTGCCTATACAGGCCAAATACGTGGGTAAAGTGGTTGATTCAATTGCCGAGGAGAAAGTGAAAGTAGAGTGGAAAGAAACCGATGGCGAGGATAAAGTATGGATTGTAAGCGATAACGATTAACTATTTAAATTAACAACCACAGGCCAATGAGCGCACTAAGCCAAAAACATTTGATAGGGCTTAAATATCTTGAGAAATCTGACATTGACCTTATTTTCCAAACCGCCGATAATTTTAAAGAAGTCCTCCAGCGCCCAATCAAAAAAGTCCCCTCCCTAAGGGATATAACCATAGCCAACCTGTTTTTTGAAGATAGCACCCGCACCCGCATTTCGTTTGAACTGGCCGAGAAAAGGCTAAGCGCCGATACTATCAACTTTTCAGCCTCAGGCTCATCGGTTAAAAAAGGCGAAACCCTGCTCGATACCGTGCGCAACATCCTGGCCATGAAAGTGGATATGATTGTAATGCGCCACAGCAGCAGCGGGGCGGCCAATTTTATAGCACAGCACATTAATGCCAATATTATCAACGCCGGCGATGGCACCCACGAGCACCCCACCCAGGGCTTACTGGATGGTTACTCGGTGCGCGAAAAATATGGCGAATTAAAAGGCCTTAACTATCTTATAATTGGCGATATTAAACATTCAAGGGTAGCCGGTTCCGATATACCGCTTATGCTTAAAATGGGCGCCAAAGTAAAGGTTTGCGGCCCGCCTACATTAATACCGAAGTATATCGAAGAACTGGGCGTAAGCTACGAACCCAACCTTAAAAAAGCGCTCGAATGGTGCGATGTGGCAAACGTGCTGCGTATTCAGTTAGAGCGCATGGATATAAAATTCATCCCCAGCCTGCGCGAGTACTCCCTGTTTTATGGGGTAAACCGCCAACTACTCGATTCAGTAAAAAAAGATATTACCATTATGCACCCAGGCCCTATTAACCGCGGGGTGGAGTTGAACAGCGATGTGGCCGATTCAAAGCAATCAATTATCCTGCAACAGGTTGAAAACGGGGTGGCAATCCGTATGGCAGCGCTCTACTTACTGGCGGGGCGCAATTAAAAATTATAGCCGGCAAAACCCTTTGTAAACTCGTCAGATTTAAACGTAGGGTTCACTATCAGGTCAAAAAACGAGTAGCGCTCAAAAACACCCTTATCATCAGTCATTTCCTGAAATATGGGAAAGTTATTTTCCTTATCAATATAAAACACTGTCTTTTTGGCGTAATGGTTAGGCACTTTCAATGTACGGCCGCTTAAATCCTCTTCAAAATTCCTAACCCCGTCAAGTTCTACCAAGCTGTATTCAGGTATCAAAAGCTTTTGCGAAATAGTATACATGTTTTCGCCATTACCGGCTTTATAGGTGGTATATGCCCACGTAGGGTCTTCAATTACCAGTTTATAACAGTTTCTGCCGTTCCAGGTTACATCCCCCTCATATTTAAACACATCATCAAAACGCTTCTGCGCATCAGATTTTGCAACAGCATCGCCCACAATCTTGCTTATCAGGCCAAATCCTGCCGAAAGCACGGTATGGTGTTGGTCTTTTGTTAACAGGCCGCTAAGGGGGTTAAGCGTTACATCGGGCATAAACCTGCCGGGGTTTACCAATGCCTTATTACCGCGCTCGCCTTCTACATATAAAATCTCCGTACCCTTGTTGGGGTCGGTAACCATCTTCATATAAGTTTTACGTGGCGATACGTTTACTTTGGTAAATATATCCCCCCCGCGCAGTTTGCCGTTGGTAAGCCTT
>DASZPC010000208.1:0-2869 GCA_035550455.1 Chitinophagales bacterium
AGGTGGTAGTTCGGGCCCCAGTTGCCAGCTCCGGCATCTGCCGCTGCAAGGCACGATGTTCCGCCTTTGGCAGCCTGTACTATTACAATAGTATCACCGGTTGCAACATGGTAGGCGCTGGCAAACGAAGGCCATAAACTACCTGTTACAGCCGCCTGAAAATCCTCGTCCGCCGAAGTATAACCTACCGGGTCTTTTAATGGCCTTAACGAATCGGCCCACGAAATATACTCATAACAAAAGCCTGCCGGGCATGTTACTGATGAATCGGCATTACCAACCCCCACTGCATTACTTTGCCCCGCCGCTAAAAAAAGGTGGGTATGCTGGGCAAAAAGCTTATATGAAATAACCCATAAAAGAAGGAGGAGGGAGGTCTTTTTTGGCATAGCTACTGCCCGTAAAATACAAAATCCCGCATAATGCGGGATTGTTTTGTGGAGGATATCGGAGTCGAACCGACCACCTCTTGCATGCCATGCAAGCGCTCTAGCCAGATGAGCTAATCCCCCGTGTTTGGGAGTGCAAATCTATTTTTTGTCCGCGAACTTACAAATGCCTGTGCTAAAACCTTTTTAGTTTTAATTTCCCAAAGTAAATAACAGTAAAACCATCCTCCACATGTGTCGTAATTGCTTTCTCTCACCGCAGGTTATATTCAAAAGGGGCATTCAAAAGTTAAATTTCCACCACCATACATACTGCAATTTGTATTCTACAATGCTTATCAAATATTCTTATTCCCTGTTCCGTTACCTAAAGCAATAACCCACTTTTACCCGCACCGCTTTACTTAACCAAATTACTGACCCTATGAAATGGAGTTGCCTTATAGCGTTGGTAATAATGTTTTTCATATCATCTTGTCAAAAGCGTACGGTTTGTCATATTCAAACAGTTAATGGGGGAACTTCGTATGCCCGGCTTTACGCAGGCAGCTATGCCGATGCCCAATCATACCAACAGGCAATAGCATCCCTTAAAGCTGAAGGCTACACCTGCGATGATAGCGATGCCATTTGGAACCCCTGATGCTTGGGGCTGATGGGGCAAATCTCTTCCATTTTTTGTATTTTTGCGCCCTTCAATACTGATATGAGCAAGGAACTATACCAAAACGAACTGGCTTTTGAATTTCAGCCCAAAGTGATTGACGAATCGCGCCAGGGCGAAGTGTTGGACCTTGCCGCTAAAAAGGGCGGGGTGCAGGGCAAGAAGTTTTACATAGAAAGCTATGGTTGCCAAATGAACTTTGCCGATAGCGAGGTGGTGGCCTCTATTCTCGCCAATGCCGGTTTTGATTCAACCACCGAGTTTACCGATGCCGATTTGATACTGCTCAACACCTGCGCTATCCGCGAAAACGCCGAGCAGCGTGTGCGCCACCGTTTACAACATTTGCAGGGGGTAAAGAAAAAGAAAAAAGGTGCGCTTATTGGGGTACTGGGCTGTATGGCCGAACGCTTAAAGGAGAAGTTTTTAGAGGAAGAAAAGATTGTGGATATAGTGGCCGGCCCCGATGCTTACCGGGCCCTTCCGGGCTTAATTGAAGAAGCTGAAACAGGGCAAAAGGCGGTAAATGTGTTGCTTTCGCGCGAAGAAACCTATGCCGAAATTAATCCCGTACGGTTAAACAGTAACGGGATAACAGCTTTTATAAGCATTATGCGCGGTTGCGATAATATGTGCTCTTTCTGCGTAGTGCCCTTTACCCGTGGCCGCGAGCGGAGCCGTAATTGGGAAAGTATAGTGGCCGAAGCACAAGACTTATATAACCGTGGCTACCGCGAGGTAACCCTGCTGGGGCAAAATGTAGATTCGTACCGCTATTCAAACGACCCCAAACTGGTAGGCAAGAAGCTAGTGGACGCCAAATATGATGATGGCGTGGTAAATTTTGCCGGTTTACTTGAAAAAGTGGCCCAAATTGCCCCCGGCCTTAGGGTGCGTTTCAGCACTTCCCACCCCAAAGATATGACCGATGATGTGTTGTACATGATGGCTAAATACCCTAACATTTGTAAGTACATCCACCTGCCGGTTCAATCAGGCAACAGCCGGGTGCTGGAATTAATGAACCGCACTTATGACCGCGAATGGTATAAAAACCGCATTGACGCTATCCGCGCCATTGTGCCCGATGCAGCAGTTTCCACCGATGTGATTGCGGGCTTTTGCTCCGAAACCGAAGAAGAGCACCGCGATACCCTTAGTATCATAGAGTATGCCCAATACTCCATGGCCTATATGTTTATTTACAGCGAACGCCCCGGCACCCTCGCCGCTAAAAAATATACCGATGATATACCCGAAGAGGTTAAAAAGCGCCGTCTACAGGAAATTGTTGACCTTCAAATGAAAACATCATTAGCTCATAATCAACGGGATATAGGGCGGGTATTTGAAGTTTTAGTGGAAGGTGTATCGCACCGTAGCGAAGAACAACTTTTTGGCCGGAATACACAAAATAAAGTAGTGGTTTTCCCCAAAGGCAATGCTGTACCGGGCATGTATGTAAATGTAAGAATCACCTCTTGCACAGCGGCCACGCTCATCGGGGAGCTGGTATAAGCTGTTTTTACCCGGTTTCCCCGATTTCTTTCTTAAATGTTGAAAATTTCCCCTCAATACCCTTTGTCCGGGGGGTGTCGAAATAGTATATTTGTGCGCTTAAAACGAATCTAAATCGGTTTTCTGTTTTCAGTCCTCGGTTTTCGGTTAAATCTTACCGTTACCCCACTTTAAACTGTAAACCGCAAACTGTAAACTGAACAAATGAGCGACGAACTAAACCCAACCAACCCCAACGGGCCTAACCAGCAAACACCCCGTATTATTCCTATTAATATAGAGGAGGAAATGAAAACCG
>DASZPC010000209.1:0-1561 GCA_035550455.1 Chitinophagales bacterium
TGTTTTATATCATCTATGGCCAACAGTATTTATGATTTTGAGGTAACCACCCTCGAAGGGAAGCCTGTAAAGCTTTCGGCTTACAAAGGCAAGGTTTTATTAATAGTAAACATAGCCTCAAAATGTGGTTATACCCCCCAACTGGGCGGGCTTGAACACTTATACGAAACCTATAAAGCGCAGGGCTTTGAAGTGCTTGGGTTTCCAAGTAACGATTTCCACCAGGAACCCAAAAACGGCGATGCTATTGGCGAGTTTTGCAGTCGCAATTATGGGGTTCAATTTCCGGTTATGGAAAAAGGCCCCGTAAAAGGCAACAATGCCCAACCGCTGTTTAACTACCTGGCCGAGAACGCCCGCATGATGGGTTTTAAAAACTACCCCAAATGGAATTTTTATAAATACCTGATTAACCGCAACGGTAAAGTGGTGGATTACTTTGTTACCTTAACCGACCCAAAAAGTGCCAAAATAACCGATAGCATTGAAAAATGTCTGGCACAAAAGGCTGTTGACAATTAATTTAACAGCGGGTACGTAAATTGATAATGTAACCTACCTTTGTAAATCTTAAAAATAAACAAACTAAAACATACAATTATGGCAGTGCAATTAACCGACAGCAACTTTAAAGATACCGTGCTAGACAGCGGTAAAGTAGCAATTATAGACTTTTGGGCAGAATGGTGTGGCCCTTGTAAAATGATAGGCCCTATTATTGAAGAAATGTCGAAAGAATACGAAGCAAAAGGCGTGGTAGTGG
Organism: Chitinophagales bacterium; assembly: GCA_035550455.1. Lineage (GTDB taxonomy): Bacteria > Bacteroidota > Bacteroidia > Chitinophagales > LD1 > Bog-950. Next base: position 764 of record DASZPC010000209.1, read on the forward strand.
GCAAAGTGGATGTTGACAGCAACCCCGAAACGGCTATGAAATACGGTATACGTAATATACCTACCATCCTGTTTATTAAAAACGGGCAGGTGGTTGATAAGCAGGTTGGCGCTGTGCCTAAGGCAAACCTGGTGGCTATGCTTAACAAGCACCTGTCGTAACCCGCGTATTAAATCATTATCATTGCAGGGGCTGTATAATAATATATAGCCCCTGCGTTTTTTAAACAATGCTCGATCAACAACAATTTCCCGAAGTAGAAAACCTTGAACTGCTGGCTAAACAGGTGGTAGAGGGTTTTATTATCGGTTTGCACAAGTCGCCCTTTCATGGTTTTTCAGTGGAATTTGCCGAACACCGACTTTATAACCAGGGCGAAAGCACCCGCCACCTCGATTGGAAAGTTTATGCCCGAACCGGCAAAATGTTTGTTAAGCGTTACGAAGAAGAAACCAACCTCAGGTGCCAGATTGTTATTGATGCTTCTTCATCCATGTATTTCCCGCGGGGCGAAAAAGATAAAATCAATAAGCTGAAGTTTTCCATCTACTCAGCAGCGGCTTTAATTAACCTGTTAAAACGCCAGCGCGATGCCGCCGGGCTAAGCATTTTTACCGACCACGTGCTGGTAAACACCACTGCCCGCAGCAGCACCAAGCACCTGCAACTGCTGTACGCACAGCTTGAAAATTTGCTGAACGAAGAACCCCTAAACATAAAAACCTCGGCTGCCCTTAGCCTGCACCAAATTGCCGAAACCGTGCATAAGCGCAGCATGGTAATTATTTTCAGCGATAT
>DASZPC010000210.1:0-10007 GCA_035550455.1 Chitinophagales bacterium
CGGTAAAAAATAACCCAAGCAATAAAGGTACCGAATACGGAGAGGGCAGCTACCGCTGCTACCGATACCCAGGCTGTACCGCTAACTATTACTGCCGGCACTTCCGTGTAAAAGGCAATCACAATAGCAGGCAGGCCAATCATACTCATAGCTATTGCTGTACAGTAAAGCGGGTTTTCGTCCTGTAGTTTTTGTTTGGTAATGTTGGTGCCAAGGCCATAGCAAAAGGTAGCCACCACCGGCAAAAAGCTGTACACAATATCAAACTTAAACACCCCGCCTTTTTTGCCCAACACCAGCACTATAGCGCCTAAAAAACCAATAACCACGCCCAGCACTTTTTGCCTGGTAATAGCCACCCGGTAAAAAAAATAACCTATAAGGATAGTCCATAAAGGGGAAAGCGAATTAAGGATGCCGTTTACCGAACTGGAACTGTGGGTCATGGAAAGGGCGAACAAAAAAGCCGGTATGCCGCTGCTAAAAAGGCCCATTTGCAACAGGGTAAAGTATTTATGGCGGGGCACTGCTTTTAACGCCCTGAATAAAACAGGCAGTGAGCAAAGGCAGGTAATGCTAATGCGCAATGAAGCCAACTGGATGGGCGAAAAAGCTATAAGCCCCCTTTTAATAAGTATGTACGAACTGCCCCATATAAGGGTTAGGGCGGCCAGCATAGCTATGTTTTGGCTATTGTAACTATTGGCACGGGTGGTTGGCACAGGATGGGGATTTAACCGGGTTAAAACGCAAAACAGCAAATAAATTGCCAAACCATTTTCAAAAAGCAGCAACGGGCAATGTTTAATTTTTGCCCATAAATATTTTATATGAATTGTATTAAACTATTATTTTGCGTTATCAATTCACCTTGATAAACCGACATATTGTTTTCTTACTGATGGCCCTGTGCGTAAGCGCAAAGGCGCAAACGGGTTATTCTTATAAAGAGAATTACACCCCTTTTGCCTTTGCCGATACCTCATATAAAACAGAGGTGCTGAAACATGTAAAAGAGCGGTATGTTTTCCTTATAGATTCCCTGTCGAAAAAATCGCGCGACAAAAAAAAGCTTTACGAAACAATTTTCAGCGACCGCTACGACTATATTAAAAGCGAGTTTGATGATAACGAATTTACCTGGGATGATAGCCTGAGCCTTTATTTACGCGGTATATTAAACAAACTGATAGCAGCCAACCCCGAAATTTCAGGAAAAAAATACCTGCTAACCTTCCGCAGTAGCGTACCCAATGCGGCTTCAACCGGCGATGGCATTATACTTTTTAACCTGGGCCTGTTAAACCGCCTGCGGAACGAGGGCGAAGTAGCCTTTGTACTGGGGCACGAGTTGGCACATGATAAATATGACCACGTATTGCAAAGCCTGGTGAAATATGTGCAAACAGTAACCGACCGCGACTATAAGGAAAAATTTGAAGCCGCAGCTACCAGCGAATACAATGCCCACCATAAGCTTATACAGTTTATGAACGGTATGCTGTTTAGCTTTAACCGGCACAGCCGCGACCATGAAAGCGAAGCCGACTCCATTGGCGCCCTTTGGATGATAAAAGCGGGCTATAACCCCGAATACGCTATTAGTGCATTGCAACTGCTTGATAGTGTTGACAGGGAAAAGTATGCCGATACCATTAATTACAACCAGATATTTTCGGGCAATGGCTATGCCTTTAATAATAACTGGCTGCAAGGCACGGAATTTATGCAATGGTATAAAAGCAAGGAGGAGTTAACCGGCGAGAATAACGACACGGTTAAAACACACCCCGATTGCAAAAAGCGCATAGCTGGCATCCGCTTATTGCTGTTAAAGCAAACCGCTACTGCCACCGGGGGCAACACAAGCCTTGAAAACAACATTAACCTGCGCGCCGATTTTGAAATTGTGCAACACTTTTATGATGACGGGTTGTATGGCGCCTCGTTATACCATAGCCTGCAGTTGATACAGGTTTTTCCGGAAAATGCTTACCTGAAAGCCATGATTGAAAAGAACCTGTATTTTTTATACCGGTCTATAAAGGACCACGATTTTAGCGCCCATACCGATGCGCCCAGCCCATATTTCAGCAAAAACTATAACCGGTTCCTGTTTTTTATAAATAATATACGCAGTTCTGAACTGGCGGCACTGGCAACTAATTTTTGTAAAAAGAACGGTGGGCAAAGCAATGACCCGCAGCTTGAATATGGTAATATTTTATGCCTGAGCCTTAGCCCGGATAAAACTTCGGTGGAAACACTGGTAAGCGATTACACCCACAAGCACCCCGGCACCAAAGAATCTAAATACCTGAACGAAAAATTACTCACCACCAAAAACAAAAACTAAAAAATGAAAAGAACCCTGTTGATGCTGTTTGTGCTGGCCATGCTGGCCCAAACAGGTTATTCGCAAAAAACGAAGGAAAACGGCACCGTTATTAAGCTGATTAATAAAGGCGTGCTAATGGATGGCAAAAATGTAAAAGGGTATTACTCCTTTTACCAGATTGACAAGGCCGATAAAAACAACAACAACTACGAGTGCGATATTTACGATGATAACTTTAATGAGGTAAACTCTTTTGAAATTAAGAAGCCCAACTATTTTACCCTGCGCGAAGCGGCATTTAACGGCGATGCTTTTTTATTCCTTTTTCTGGATTCGAAGAAGAAGGCCGAGGATATGATATCGTTTGACGCCAAAGGCAAAATGCTGAAAGACCTTTACCTGCCAGCTATGGATATGATGATGTACTCCATGATGGAAAGCGCGATGAAGGAGAGTACCTCCTCGAAAATGAATGAAAACGATGAAATTAACTCAGTACCCGGCAAAGGCTTTTTAAGGATGGGCACTGAAATAGATAATAAAAGCAAGCGAACGGGTTTTTCATTAACGTTTTATACCAATGATTTGGTTAAAAAATGGGCCATACTGCCCGAAGCTACCGACAAGCATAAATATGAGGGCTACCAGCCTATGTATTACGATAGCAAATATGTAATGGGCTTAATTATGGCAAAGGATAAAATAGCCGGCACCGATTTTGAGTATGACCTTACCGTGTATGATATTGAAGCCGGGAAAAAAGCTTTTGCCGCCACTTTAAAAGACGACCGGTACAGCGTTGTCCCTACAGGCGGGTTTTACGATGCCGATAACCACCAGTTTGTTGTTTGCGGCGAATACACCGATAAACAGGAAAAGCTTGGCAATGGCCGCTCGAATGGTATTGCCCTGTTGGCATTTGATGAAACAGGCAAGCCTAAAGCCACTAAATACATGAGCTGGACCAAAGACCTGAATAAACTAATTTCGGTTGACAGCAAAGGTAAGATTGCGGACGGGGGCTATGTGGGCGTTCAGAAAATGTTTAGAACAGCCGATGGAAAAATATTTGCTATTGCCGAGCAATATAAAAAAGAAGCCAGCGCGGCAGGTGTTGCCATGGCCGTGCTTTCGATGGGCCAAAGCGCCGGAAGGCAATCGGTAGTGGGTATAAAACTAATGGACCTGATGATACTTGAATTTGCCCCAGATTTTTCAATTGCAAAAGTATCGTCGTTCGACAAAGGCGAACGGCATATTGACCTGCCCGCCACCCTGGGGTATTACCCATTGAACATAATTTCGTTATTTATGCGCACCTGGGGCTATTTTGATTATAATTTCCTCACCACTTCGGAGGATGGCAAGGGTTTTTCGGTATGTTATGACATAACCAACAAAAAATCGAGCGACCCACCGAAAGTTGGTAATCTTGTTTATACCCCCGAAGGCGCTTTTAGCCCCAATAGCATTGAAATTAAAGACAAGCCCACCTTGTACAATGTACTGCCTGCTAAGTGGGGCTACCTTGGTGTAATGGAATATTACTCGAAAGAGAAAAAAGTAACCAGGCGGGTAGAAAAACTGGATTATTAAAGAATCGGCAATATCTTTTTAAAAATCCCGGGTGCAATACACCCGGGATTTTTTGTTTTACGGCTTGTTAAATATTATGTTCTAAGTAAAACCCTATTGGCACGAGCGGATGTTTCAGACGGTTGAGAGATTAGCTTTTTAGAAAGCCGTAATTATACACTTTAGTCTCTATTTTTTGGGCCAGGGCTTTCAACCTGTCGCGTAGCGCAGTTATTAGCTTCATATAATGCTCATCGGTGCTTTTATTATTCATTTTGCCTTTATCGTTGCGCCCCTGAAAGTACTCCCGTATATCGTACAAACTGGCATTTACATTAACACCCGGTTTGGAATGATAGTATTTCCATAATTCCCTACCAGCATCAAATACGGCTTTGGCTTCGGCTGAAAACTCAAGCGCCCCTGTATTGTGGGTGGTGGCAAATAGCTGTGTACTTTCCTGCTGTTTCAGTTTGCCCTTAATAAAGTCAGTCATAAAGCTGCTCCCGAATTTATCGCGGGCGTTTACTTCTTTTTCGGTAAAGGGTATCCAGTGGTTAGCGCCGTAAGAAGATTGAATATTGTTGTTGAATAAAGTATAAGCCAAACAATCGTTTTGAAACTCTGTATCTGTTTGCCATCCATCGTTCGGGTATAAAAACTGGTCTCTATCGTTTAGCCAAGTGGCTTCAACACAATGGCGCGCACTATAATAAATAGACACTTCAATAAGATTTCTGTCAGTGATCCAACTCCCTCTTGGGTGCGGCAGTTGCGCTTTGTCGTTTATAATGAAAATTAAGCTAGTATTTTGGAAATCGTTGCCTTTACATGATATAAATCCTATATTCTTTGCCCCAGTCCTGCTTCTGGTTGAGATTAACCAGTCGTTTATAGATTTGGCACCTACATAAGAAGAAAATCCTTTCTTCTTAATGAATATACCTTCATCGTTATAAACATCCGCAGTTACATCTAAAAATTCTTCTTGTTTGTCCGTATCCCAAAGAAAAAAACCTATTGGAAATTGTCCTTTTACATTATCGAATGTATCCGCAGGAACAACAAAAATTTTTTCGAGCTTGGCTCGAAAAAATTTTCTAAAATCCGAAAAATTCGGCGCTTGCAGAATTTTCAACTTTGAAAATTCTGCAAGCTTACATCCCATAATTTCTTTATAAACTCTAGTGAAGAATTGGGCGAAAAGCTCACGTCCAGCTATGCCTATACTGCTTTGATACCTCTGATAGGTTTTTGTTGTTACGGCTACATCAGTCTTGTTTTCACCAATTCCAATTATAGTGTCTTTACTTGCTGCCTCCGCATAAGGCGGATTAATGTATATTACCAGCTTCTTCCTCTTTTCTTCATTGTCTATTATTGCCTTTAGAGGCTTTGGCAGCTTATCGAAATCATCATTCAAAAAATCGAACTGAAAAACGTGGTCTTCCAGTAGGTTGGCCCCGTTTTTAATACGGTCTTTCATTACATCAACATCCTGCCTGTCTAATGTTGAAGCCCAGATATTGTATTTGTTAACAAGGCCGTTTAAAAGGTTGCCTGTTCCTGCGGCGCAGTCCCAAACATAGTATTCGTCCTGCCAGTTTTCGCCCAGCACATCGGTTAAATATTTTTGCGATAACTCTACCCACTTCTGTGGGGTGTAATAACTGCCCTTGCGTTCGCGCACATCCTGTGGTACTAAAAGGTCGCGACGGTCAACTATATAGTCCCAGTATTCTTCTTTAGGTGGGCGTTCGTATTTATTCCAAAACTGGATGTGTGCCTTTTGGCCGTCTTTAAAATCTGCTTCCCGGTGGCCAAACATACCTGCATCGTCTATCCGCCGATCCAACTCGTAATGGTTGGCTTTAAGCAGTACAAACAGTTTTTCTTTCAGGGTTTCGTTGTTGGATGAAAGCAGGTCGGCGAGGTAAAAATCGCCGTCAATAATGCCGCTCTTTTTAGCTGCCTCCCAATTTACGGCAATGGTGGGTTTTACAACACTAAGCCATTTGTTGTAAATGACCATAAAGTTGTTTTTATCAATTTTAATTTTGGTAGTGCCGAATTTGCCTACTACAAAATTAGTTTTGATAAAGCGTTTCAGTTCTTTGTCATCTCTGCCATAATGAAAAACGAGCGCCTTTTCGTCCAACGTTTTTTTTACCCTGCCATGCACCAGTTTAAACTCTTTGGTATCGTAGTTAGAAGGGGCAACATTCCAGTTAAAGTCGTTTTGGTAAAATATGTCGTGAATATCGCTGTAGGGGATGAAGGCTATCTTTTCTGTATCGAAAGCGCCGAGATAAGGCGGCGGCAAATGTTTATCGAAAGTGCGGGCCTTACCAATAGTAAGTATTAACTGGGCGATGGATTTATCTATATCGGCAATGCCATTTTTGGCTTCGGCCCACAGCAGCGATTCCTGCTCAAAAAGTGATTTGTCGCTCTGTATCATCGAAACGCAGAAGTCTACATTGCCGATAATACGGGAACAGTCGTATAGCCAGAAATAATCCTTAGCGATTTTGTTTTTCAGTTCTTCTTCGCGGATGTTTTGGTAAGACATGAATTTATTTCTTAACCAAACGAAAATATAATTTTTAGCTACGCAATTATCCCTAACCTCCAGGCTTCCAAGTGGTGTGAGCAGATGTTCGGCCATTAGGAGGCCGATATGCTAAACACCAATAAGCGTATTTTTCGCGTTAGGCACGAGCGGAAGCCCGCCGGTTGAGGAGGGATTTTCTAATTGCACATTTTATGTGAGATTATAGTTGGTGTTTTTGTTGCAAAGGGCGTGGGCGGTGGCCTATATTTGGTTTATTGGGCATTGCCCAAAGCGCTCTTTGACATGTTGGCCCCGGTGAAAAAAGTATCGGGGGGGGGAATTGTAGACAGGCCCGTAGGGGCCGGGATGGAGGCTGAAGAGTCTAAATTTGTCTATTTTAGATAACTCATTGATTATCAAGGGGTGAGCTTTTCGTAAATCATTGATAATCAATAAAAGTCAAATAAGAAAAGCAGACAAAAATAGAAGTTAGAAGTTGGCATGGCTGCCTGCCGGGGGATGGTTTTGTACCTTTATGCCCAACCATATACAGTTGGTAAAATAGCTGCCAAAGTGTTGGCTGTGTTAAGTAAATTATTTAGTAGCGGTTTAACAGGGCTTAGATTTGTATAAATGACTATTTTAGCTAACTTTATTTTTCTTAAACCCAAAGGGCCTGTGTAGTATGAAAAAGCTTTACCTGCTTACATTAATTACGGTTTGCGCTGTAGGGCTGTATGCCCAGGATATCCATTTTTCGCAATACTATGCTTCGCCGCTTACGCTTAACCCGGCTTTAACCGGTAATATTAATGGGGTTTTCAGGGCGGCCTTTAACTACCGCAACCAGTGGTTTAATATACCTACCCTTAACACCATGGCCCCGTACCAAACTTACCAGGCCTCGTTTGATATGCCGCTTTTGCGCGACAGGCTGGAGAACGACGGTTTTGGCGTAGGCGCTATGTTTTATGGCGATAAGGCCGGCGATGGTGCGCTTACCACATATTCGGGTATGGTTTCAATTGCTTACCATAAGGCGGTTGACCGCTATGGCAAAGGCCACATATCGCTGGGTTTGCAGGCAGGGGTGGTAACCAAGCAGGTAAACATCAATAACCTGATTTTTGAAAACCAGCTTGATAATTTTGGCTGGAACCCAACTTTAAGTAATGGCGAAAGTTATAGCAACAAAACTATTATTTACCCCGATGTAAATGTGGGGGCTTTGTGGTCGCATGCGCCAAAAGACAGGTTCCGTTACTATGTAGGGTTTTCGATGGACCACCTTTCGCGCCCGCGCGAATCGTTTTTAAACGATGAAAGCAACCGCCTTGACTACCGCTATAATGCACATGGCGGCATGGAAATTTTTCTGAACAGCGATTACAGTTTCAGCCTGTTGCCTACTTTCCTGTTTATGTTGCAGGCCAATGCCCAGCAGTATAACTTTGGTATGGCGGCCAATTATTACCTGAACGATAACGTTGCCATTTTTGGCGGCGCCTGGTACCGGGTGCTGGATGCCGCTATTATAAATGCCGGTGTGGAGGTGTATGATGTGCGCATGGGCCTTAGCTACGACTTTAACCACAGCGGCCTTAAAACCGCCACCCAATCGCAGGGCGCCTTTGAAGTATCGTTGGTATATATCTTCAAAAAGGAGAAACCCGGCCGCATACAATACGAAAAATACTGCCCGCTGTTTTAACGGTTTTAGGCCCCGGTAATTTCAGTTTTCAAAATAACCCGGCAAAGCGGCGCCAATAATATGTGTCCAACCGGCAACAAAGTTCTTTTTCTCAAAATCAGGATTGCTGGCCGGGAATGTTTCTAAACCGGTATGGGTTAACCTGAGCCTTGTTTTATCCGCTTCTGCAAACAACTCAAACGTAACAACCGATTTACCTTCATAGCCATCGTAGCTCCAGCTATAGCTAAGTTTTTTGCCGGGCATCACTTCGGTTATTACGCAGCGGTGCGTGTACTGCCGCCCTTCGGGGCCGCCAACAAAGGTAAACTCAAAACCTACCTCGGGCTTAAATGCCGCAAGGTGAAAATACCATTGGCGCATTTCGTCTTTATTGGTAATGGCGCTCCACACTTTTTCAACCGGTGCGTTTAGTATCCGTTCAATTACAAAAGGTTCGCTGTTCATAATGCTTGTTTTATTATCGGGCTGATTGGGGTGTATCGGGCAGGCCTGTGCCACGGGTTATTAATTGGTGCAAACTTTTACCGGTGTAAAAATTCCAACCCTTTTCACATTCGCTATAACACTCAATGCCCGGTAGCAGGCCCTGGTGTGTCATAATTATTTTTGTGGCGCTGCCATCGGGTAAAATATCCCATATCACTTTTGTGCCGGTCCACTCGTTTTTATCTTTCAGCCAGGGTATATAGCTATCGGTAACTTCCCAAACCGCTTTTATACCCGGTAAAGTTTCCACTACTTTAAAATTAACGTAAGTGTCGCCAAAGCGCACACTGAAAATATCGTTCAGTTTTTGGGCACTGCCTTCAAAACTTTTCGTCCACCAATCGCCAACGTGGTTTATACTTTCAAGGGCTTTTTCGGGGATGGTGTTTACGCTAATGGTACAGCTATAGTCTTTTGTTTCCATGTGGTTTACTGTTTGGAGGTTTCTAAATAATCGGGCAGGGTAATACCCAGGATTTGGGTCCATCCGGTTTCAAAATTGCAGATTTGTAAATGCGGGTTATCGCCCGGGAAAGTTTCCAGCCCTTCGTGTGTAAGGCGCAGTTTTGTTTTGTTGCCTTCAGGGAATAATTCGTAAGTAACCAGTGAACTTCCCGGTATGCCACCATAGGCCCAGGTGTACGATATTTTTTTGCCTTCCACCACTTCGGTAATTTTAAACTTGTACTCATAAAGCTGCTCGCCTTTATTGCGCTTAAAGCTAAACTCGTGGCCTGCTTCGGGCTTAAAGCCGGGCATTTCAAAAAACCATTTTTCTAACGCTGCGCCATCGGTCAGGGTTTCCCAAAGCAGGCTAACCGGCGCGTTATAAACGCGCTCAAACACAAGTGGCTTGTCGTTGGTTTTATTTAGTGCCCTGGCGGCCAGGTAATCTTCCAGCTTCGCCACATTTTGTTTCAGGCCGCCATCGGCTTTATAGGTTTTTACTACGTAATCAAATTGTTCCTGCGATTCAAACAGCATGTGCCAGTTTAAAAGGGTTTTATCGCCCTGTGCGGTAAGCGTAATAGTGGTAAAATGTTTGGGCGGCGAAACATGTTCAAACACAATACGCTCCGGTTTCAATACTTCGGTAAAAACATTGTGGTTGTGGTAGTCGGCGCCATCGGGCCCGTGCATGGTAAATTCCCATTCGCCGCCGGTGCGCAAATCCATTTTAAAAATGGTATTGGTAAAGCCGTTAGGCCCCCACCAGTTTTTAATATGTGCCGGGTTGGCAAATACTTCCCACACCAGTTCGCGCGGGGCGTTAAGCAGGCGGGTAAGGTTTAATTCGCAGCCTGCGTGCGGGTTATCGTTTTCTTTTTGGTTTGGCATGA
>DASZPC010000211.1:0-2485 GCA_035550455.1 Chitinophagales bacterium
TGGTTTTTATAAAATTTCGGTGGCACTTGAAAACGCCCCCGAAGCGCATATTATATCCACCAAACAGGTGGGCACCAAAACCATAAACGATGTGGTATTGTTTGCCCTTAACGAAAACATAAGGAGCGGAAAAGATATTGAATGGAACGACTTTTGGGAGAAAATGCGCGACAAGCTGGGCAACAACCAGTATTTCAGCGATTATGTGCCGCCGCAAAAAAACCTGGAGGCTATTTTCATAAGGTCGTATTATAAAATATTAGGAGTATAGAACCGGGATGGGCCGAATAAAAAATTTACTGCGCGTTATTTTAACCCGCCCGCTTACCGGTATGGCTATACTGGTGTTTATTACACAGGGCCTTTTTGCCCGTACCGATAGCACCGCTAATAAAGGCTTCTTTAAAAAACCCGATTACTATGTTGATGATGAGCAGGACCGGATTGACGGTATGGACGGCGCCGTTGATGGCTGGGTTGATTTAGGCGACAGCGTGGAATCGGTTTTTGCCACTAAAACCTACATTAACCTGGTTGACTCGATACAAACAGCGGTTGACCAATCTTCCTTTGATGAGGTAACTAAAAAAGCCTACCGCGATATTGTTTACCTGCAAATACACAAGGTAAATTTCAACTCGGTTTATAACATTAAACGGTTTTACAGCTTTTTGAAATTTCTGAATGGTGAGTTAAACGCCATAAAGCAAAACCGGTTGTACAGCTATTTGGTTAAAAGCAACATCCTGCAGGCTTTCAGGATAGTATCGGTTATAAAAAATGAGCCCTGCGCCGATTCGTTTTTTATTTATGCCGCCCACTACCGGCCCGACCTGGTTTTCCGCAATTACGAATTATACAGCAGCAAACCCTGGGCGCTGCATGTGCTGGAAGAAACTTCAAAAATTGCGCCTGTAACCGTAAAAAGGTATTTCAACCCCAAAGACCCTATTTTCCTGGCACTTAAAACAAGTAACGATACCGTTATAAAACTGATAATTGCTATTAAAGAAAAATATGCCCGCAGGTCAAACGCCTTTACTTTAATAGACGGCATTATGCACGGCGATTATACTATGGACCAGGCCGATGCCATAGGCAGCGACCCGAAACGGTTTTTCCAGGCTATGATAAAAATACGCTCGCGTAAAAACCCGCTTGGCGAGCACTCGCTGGAAGAAGATATGGCCGTTTATGCCCTCAAATTTGTGCGCGTGCTGAACGACCTGCATAACGACCGCGATGAAGTACGCTTTGCCTCTATCGAAAAATTTTCAGCCGAGGAATTGTATTCCATGATGGTTTACAGCGAAGAGGAAATTTTCACCTCTTCGTTCAACGGGCTTTTTGACCGGATGATGATAAAACTGGGGCCGGTTTCGGGCTTCGACTTTTTAAAGCAGGTAGGCGATAACCGTTTCCGCACCTTTATAAAAATGTGTGCAGGCTACGGCAAACTGAAAACTTTTTTACAAAGCATGACGCCCGTGTACCAGCAAATGCTGATGATAAAATTTGCCAGCGGCCTTGAACAATACAACGACCTTTCGCAGGCTGTTGAAGTAGCCGATGCCTTTGGCAGTATTACCGATTCGCTGGTACTTAAAATCCTCAAAGGCGCTATTAAATACGAATACATTAAACAAAGTGCTGCCGGCAACGAACGCGGCAAAATTATTTACGGCCTGCTTTCAAGCCTGTTTGTTGACAGGAGTATTTCAAACCAAAACTGGTTTGCATCGGTTTCAAACCAGTATGCCATCCCCAGCTTTGACCACATTGCGAATGATAAACTTTTTAACCGCGATTCAATTGACCGCTGGCTGATTTTCTTTTATGATGATGAAGACGGCGAATCTTCTTACTCTACCTTTATACAGGCCTTTACCGACCCTAACTGGGCAATTGCTGATTCAGGCATATATGTAATCATCAAATCGAAAAAAGGCAAGCAGGTAAATATTTATGCCAATAAGCCCAAGCATGAATACGACGGGCAGGAAAAAATTGAAAGCATATTCAACATCTACGATTACGAGCCCAATGTAATGGTACACCGCGGCCATAGCTACTACGCTTATAAAACCATTGAGAAGGTAAAAGACAATACGCAGATATTTGTGCTGGGTTCATGCGGCGGGTACCACAGCATTTCATCTATTATTGAGCGCTCGCCCGAGGTAAGCATCATTTCATCCAAGCAAATAGGCACCCGCTATGTAAATAACCCCATGCTTAAATTGCTGGCCGAGAACATACGGAAAGGGCAGGATGTGGAATGGCAAAGCCTTTGGGCCAATCTCGATAAATCGTTAGAGAAGAACCGGGAAGCCTACGAAAGATTCCTTGACTATATACCCCCGCACAAAAACCTGGGGGCTATATTCATTAAAACCTATAATAAATTGATGGAAGACCAGGATTAGGTAAGCCTATTCCTCGGTTTTTTTCTTAGCCGCTTTTTTAGGGGGCGCTTTTTTTACCG
>DASZPC010000212.1:0-17278 GCA_035550455.1 Chitinophagales bacterium
GACAAGGCGCTGGCAGATTATAACAAAGCCATAGAATTAGACCCAAGGAATGCTGATTTCTATAATAACCGCGGAAATGTTTGGCGTAAAAAAAAGGAATATGAAAAGGCGCTGGCAGATTATGATAAGGCGATTGAATTAGACCCAACGGATGCTAAGGCCTATGGCAACCGAGGGATTGTTTGGGATGATAAAAAGGAATATGAAAAGGCGCTGGCAGATTATAACAAGGCGATTGAATTAGACCCAACGGATGCTATTGCCTATAATAACCGCGGGATTGTTTGGAGTAATAAAAAAGAATACGACAAAGCACTGGTAGATTATAATAAGGGCATAGAATTAGACCCAACGTATGCTATTGCCTATAATAACCGCGGGATTGTTTGGAGTAATAAAAAAGAATACGACAAAGCGCTGGCGGATTATAACAAGGCGATTGAATTAGATCCAACGGATGCTTCTGCCTATAATAACCGCGGAAATGTTTGGCGTAATAAAAAGGAATATGGCAAAGCGCTGGCGGATTATGATAAGGCGATTGAGTTAAACAAGGGATTTGCACTTGCTTACCGGAATCGTGGTATTTTATTGGAAGAACACCGAAAAGATTACGAAGGTGCTTTAGAGAATTACAACAAAGCCATTGAGCTTGACCCTGAAATTGGCCGTTATGCGAGTTTAAGGCGCGATGCTTTGCTGGAGAAATTAAAGGAGCAAAAGGAGGTCGAAAAGGTTGCTGCGCCAACAAAGGGGGCTAAATCGCTTGAGAAATTAAGGGAGCAGTTAATAAAAACAATTCAAAGAATATTAAAGTTTGCGGTTGCTACCAGACATGAAAGCGTGGTACATTACACCAAACGCTTTGTGGTTGAAATATTATTAGGCAAAGATAACCCGCCCCTGCGCTATTATAATGCCATTTATATGAACGACCCCGCCGAGGGAGAAACAGTTTTTGAATGCTTTTCGGAGGAAACGAGAAAGGGCATAAAAGATGCCTACGATGCGGGTAAATCAGGGAACGAAATAAGCGTTTACCTGGGCAGTTTCCTGGCCAATAGCAAGGGAGATGCGCACGAGGATGAATTGGTATTGTGGCGTACTTACGGTAAGGACGAGGCCGGCATTGAGGCGGCGGGCTATAACCTGGTTATTGATGCCGGTTTTTTTGATAAGCACGACGAGAAGAAATTGGAAGAAGTATTAGAGCAATCTACGGGTGTCAGCGATTCAACTTCCGGCCATGCATTGTATAAGGTAATCTATTACAAAAGCGGCGATTACGTTGAGAAAGGCAAGAGGAAAGAGGAGTTAAAAAAGGTAATGACTGAACTTGAAGAAGTGCTTACGCAATTAATTAAGATGCAGAAAAGCAGTAAGAAAAAGGAAGATAAGGAAATAATTGATGGCCTTATTTTCCGCCACCTTTCGCGCATCAGTTACCTGTTTAAATCAGCCGATTATGCCTACGAGCATGAGGTGAGGGTTATTCAACACATGCCCCGCGGAACGAGTTTAATAAAGGTGGACGATAAGGGTATCGCCCCTAAATTGTATATAGAATCTAACAAGCCCGTTTTCCCTCACCTGCGCAAAATTTTCGTAGGCCCTAAAGTGGCAAACGCCGAAAACTGGGCCACCTATTTCGATTATGTTATCAGCAAAAAAGGCAAGGATGATGGCAAAGATTATCCTATTAAGGTTTACAAATCCACCTGCAAATTCCGGTAACCGCATAACCACAAATACCAAAGCATTTTTTAGGAACTACCTACTCATCCCCGAAGAGGGTTAAATCCTCTTTGGGGTTTCTCGTTGCTCCGTCATCGGACGACTTAAAGTTCATCCGGTGACTATAATATATACCGGGGCCTTTACTTATAAATCCACAACAGCACCGGTTTCTTACTGGCATCAAGCAAAACCGCCGCTTGTGCAAATACCTTCGGCGAAACCATCGGGCAGCCATTGCTGCGGCACGCGCCTTTATCTTCTTCATCGGGCACACTGGGGTAATAGTGGAACACAATATTCCGTGCAAAGGCATTGCTGTTCGTGGAGTCCAGCCCAAACAGTTTGTAGGCCTCGCCGTATTCGCCGGTGTATTTGCCGCCAATGCGGTAGTGCCCCATAGCTGTACAGTTGCTGCCCACGGTGTTCGAAAACTTCACCTCTTCCCGGTAAATATCATCGCACTGGCCATGTGCGCAAAGCCCTGCTACCAGCACCGAGTCGGTATTCAGGTTAACCACAAAAAGGCGTTTCTTCCACGAAGGGGCGCTCATATCCACCAGTATGCCCAATGTGGTCGAGGCTTTCTTGCTCTTGGCGTAGGCCTGTAATTCTGCGGCATGTGCCGCCAGTTTTAACTGTGCTTTGTTTACGGGGCTTTCATCCGGTGCCGGTGCATGGTGGCTAATACAGGCCACAAGTAAAAACAGCATGGTTGGCAGTATTATGCGCATGGGCTTAAACATAAAACAGTATGGCTATAACGCTAAATGGCCTGCTAAAAGTGTATGGGTAAATAAAGCCGGTTAATTTTTACACCCTGCTTACAATTCATTCGGCAGCCTCTTCCCGGTGCTCCGAAACATAAAACCTGAAAAGGCAATATACCGAAAGTGCATCCAGCAAATGCCAGGCCGCATGGCCCTGCAATAACGATTGCGGGTCGCAAAGGCAATCGCCCGTTTTACTCAGGTTCCATATACCCAGTGCTGCCAGTATAGCTGCCAACGCCCCAAAACCCCATGCCGCCCGGTGGTGCATTTGGCGCACGTATGTGTTTAGCGCTTCAATAACAACGGTTAGGGTAATAAAAAAGGCAAAAGCGGCATTGCCAAAAAAGTTGAAAACAATATGGTAGTGCTGAAAATTAGCCCACAAGCAGGTAACCAGCACTAGCAAAAACATAAAAGTAAAATGCACCGGCTTCCAGCTAAAATACCGCTGCGCCGAATACGAAACCGTAAAAGAAGCTACCAGGTACATGGAAAGCATATCAAAAAAACCGCCGCTATTGGTGCCGCTGGCGTGCATAGCCATTGAGCCGGGCCCTAACAAAACCGCCAGGCACGAAAAAAAACTGCCATAAAAAATGCCGGTGGTCAGGTTGTTTTTATTCCGGTCAAACCGGCCATTGCTAAGTTGCCAGGCCATCAATAAGCCCGCAAACACAAAGCCGAGGTTGCTCCAGGTATTGGCCGGTTGCTTAATCAGCCCCGGCCGGTAGGCCTCGCAAAACACACTCGCCCCGCTGTGTATATCCACCACGCCAAACCACCCGTTTGCCAGTGCAGCAAAAAACAGTGCCATCGAAACAAGCGTTACCCCCACCGTTATAAAAAAAATGCTGCCCCTTCCGGTTTTCATTACTAACTGCTCAATTATCATGTTTTCTAAATTCCCTTGTTCCCTATCTATCGTCTATTGTCTTATATCTAAAGTCTTATTTTCACATACACCGGGCAGTGGTCGCTGTGCTTCGCCTCCTGGAACATGGCCGATTCAACTAAATTTTTCTCCAGGCTTTTAGTAGCCGCTATATAATCAATACGCCAGCCTTTATTTTCTAAGCGCACCTTCGGGAAACGTGCCGACCACCAACTGTATTGGTGCGGCTCCGGATGAAAATACCTGAACGTATCAATAAACCCCGATGTATAGTATTTTTCCATCCACGCCCTCTCCTCCGGCTTAAAGCCCGAAGTGTTTTTATTGGTTACCGGGTTATGTATATCAATTTCGCGGTGCGCAATGTTGTAATCGCCTGCAATCAGGATTTTTGGCCGCTTCTTCTCCAGTTTTTTTATGTAATCAAAAAAATCATCCAAAAATTTCATCTTCACCGCCTGCCTTTCATCGCCCGATGTACCGCTGGGGAAATACACATCCAGTATGCTCAGTTCCCCTATATCAACACGAATAGCCCGTCCCTCATCGTCGTATTGCTTCATGTCTAAACCGGTTACCACCTTGTCCGGTTTTATTTTGCTGAAAATAGCCACACCGCTATATCCCTTTTTAACCGCATCAAACAAATAACAATGGTAGCCCAGCGCTTCAAATGGTTTTGGGTCAAAGTCGTCTTTATGCACCTTCATTTCCTGCATACAAATCACATCGGGGTTGGCGGTTTTAAGCCAGTCGGCAAAACCTTTCTTTACCGCTGCGCGGATACCATTTACGTTGTAGGAAATTACTTTTAGTTCTGCCATATACTATCAATATGTTTTGGGTTTGTATGGAATCTTTTTTAGCTGCTCAAAAAGTTCGGCGCACTTCTTTTTTCCGGCTTCGTTGTTTAAAGCAAAATACCAATAGTCTTCATAATCACCGCGCTGCATAGCCAGTTGCATAGTGCCCTGCGATTTATGTTCCGCAATTTCCCAGTTTACAATAATCTGGTAGCTCAGTACATCGTGGTAGCCAAACTTCACCGACCGGTCAAACTGAAACATGGGGCCGGTTCCTTCCACTTTTGTTTCGGTATAGTTTTTTAATTGTGTAAACTGTGTTTTGGCAGTATCCGTTTTCGATGAAACCGAACACCCCAAAATTACCGGGCGCTCATTTTCGGGCAGCGTCTGCACCGCCCGCAAAGCCAGCAAGGTAGCCGCTTTATGGTGCGCATGGGTTTCGGGAACCGGTAGCAGGCAAAAAATAAAATCATAATGCGTGGCGGTTAAAATGGCATTCAGCCTCCTGCTTATCCAGGCCACATCCCAGGTGGTATCAAGCGGCTCGTGTTCGTTTAAACCATAGTGCGCATCTTTCTGGTCTAAAAAGAAAATATTGTGTGTGCCTATAATTTTACCGGCGTTCATTAGCTCCTGCTTGCGTATGCGGGGCAGGTTTTCGCGGCCAACAGCTTCGTCGGTTAATTCAAGCCCGTAATAAGCTTCAGCGAGTGTAGAATATTTATACCCGCCCTCGCCGTTAGTAATAACGCATTGGTCAACAGTGCCGTTCAGGTCGTGCGTTATTTTGTAAATGGTGGCCGCCATAGCGGTTTCATCATCGGGGTGCGCCACCACTACCAAAACCTTCGGGCCGGTGTGTGTTTGTGCCTGTGTTGTGTTGAACAAAATTAAAAGCAGGGGCAGGGCGAATACTCTATACAGGGGTAAAGATTTCATACCTGTAAACTTAATATTTAAATTGCTGTGCGGAATTGTAAAATATAGCCGGTGGACAAATTAATACGGGGGTTAAATTTATGGCAGGCGGTAGCGGTAAACACCATTGATATGGTGGGCATCGGGCCGTTTGTAACCCTTTCGTTTATAATGGGGGCCATGAGCGGCCCCTTGTGTTTACTGGCCTGGTTGATGGGCGCACTACTCGCATTTGCCGATGGCGCGGTTTGGGCCGAGCTGGGCGCCAAGTGGCCTGAAGCAGGTGGCAGTTATGTGTTTCTTCAAAAACTTTACGGCGAAAATAAAGGCGGCCGGCTAATGGCTTTCCTCTTTACCTGGCAAACCATTATACAGGCCCCGCTGGTAATTGCTTCGGGCGCTATTGGGTTTTCGATGTACCTTACCTACCTGCTGCCATTAAGTACCTTGGGGCAAAAGGCCGTGTCCGGCGTTTTGGTGATGCTCGTTACTGCTATGTTGTACCGCAAAATAACCGACATCGGCAAAATATCGCTGGCCTTCGGCAGTGTAGTGGTTGTTACCATCATCTGGATAATTGCCGGCGGGTTTACACATTTTAATTCAGCAATGGCGTTCGCACTTCCTCAAAGTGGCGTTCATTTCGATGGGGCATTTTTTAAAAGCCTGGGTAGTGCGGGCACAAAAGCCATATACTGTTATCTCGGTTATTATAATGTGTGCCATTTGGGCGCCGAAATAAAAAGCCCTGAACGCAATATACCCCGCAGCATCTTTCTTTCTGTTGCCATTATTGCTGTTCTGTATCTCCTCATGCAAACAGCGGTATTGGGCGTAGTGCCCTGGCTGGAAGCGAAAGATTCATCTTTTATTATCAGCCTCTTTATCGAAAAAACCTATGGGCCATACGCGGCACAGGTAGCCACAGCGCTCATTTTGCTTATAGCCGTTTCGTCGCTCTTTGCGGTAATGCTGGGCTATTCGCGGGTGCCCTATGCCGCCGCCGCCAACGGCAATTTTTTCAGGGTTTTCAGTAAGCTGCACCCAACCAAACATTTTCCGCATGTATCGTTGCTGGTGCTGGGGGCGGTTGCTTTTGTTTTCAGTTTGCTGTTTAAAATGAAGGAGGTAATTACGGCCATAATAGTTATGCGCATTCTGGTTCAGTTTGTGGCGCAGGCATTGGGCATTATGGCCTGGCATCAAAAACACAAAACCGAAACCATGCCTTACCGGATGTGGCTATTCCCGCTTCCGCCATTGGCAGCTATTGGCATCTGGTTATTTATTTTCTTTTCTGCCGATTGGGTTTATATAGCCGCAGCGCTGGGCATTATTGCCACCGGCGGCCTTTTATATTTTATAAAAGAAAGGTTTAGCCGCGCTATTTAATTACCCCCAGTTCCTTTCCCACTTTGGTAAATGCTTCCACTGCTTTATCCAAATGGTGGGTTTCGTGGCCTGCACTTACCTGCACACGTATGCGTGCCTGCCCTTTGGGCACCACCGGGTAAAAGAAACCGATTACATAAACGCCCTCGTTCAAAAGCTTATCGGCAAAGGTTTTGGCCAGCACGGCATCGTACAACATAACCGGTACTATCGGGTGTTCGCCCGGCTTAATATCAAAACCCGCTGCCGTCATTTTACTGCGGAAGTATTTGGTATTGGCCTCCAGTTTATCGCGCAGGGCTGTTGTTTCGCTCAGCATATTAAATACCGCTATCGATGCGCCAACTATGGCAGGCATTACGGTATTGCTAAACAGGTATGGCCGCGAGCGCTGCCGCAGCATTTCAATTACTTCCCTTCTGCCCGATGTAAACCCCCCGCTGGCCCCGCCCAGCGCCTTGCCAAGGGTACCGGTTATAATATCAATTTTGCCTATAACGCCCCGGTATTCATGGGTGCCCCGCCCGGTTTTGCCTATAAAGCCGGTGGCATGGCACTCGTCAATCATAATCATGGCATTATACTGTTCGGCCAGGGCTGCTATTTTGTCCAGTTGGGCTATGGTGCCATCCATGCTAAAAACACCATCGCTTACAATAATGCGCGACCGGTTCGTTTGTGTTTCTTTCAGCCGCTCCTCCAAATCGGCCATATCGTTATTCTTATACCGGTAGCGTTCGGCCTTGCACAAACGTACGCCGTCAATAATACTGGCGTGGTTCAACTCGTCTGATATAATGGCATCTTCCTCATTAAACAAGGGCTCAAAAACACCCCCGTTGGCATCAAAAGCCGCTGCGTAAAGTATGGTGTCTTCTGTGCCCAGAAACTCCGATATCTTCTGCTCCAGTTCTTTATGAATATCCTGTGTGCCGCATATAAAACGCACACTGCTCATGCCATAGCCGTGGGTGTCAATGGCCGCTTTGGCGGCGGCAATTACCGCCGGGTGCGATGAAAGCCCCAAATAATTATTGGCGCAAAAATTTATTACTGGTTTACCGGCTGTGGTATTTATATCGGCCCCCTGGGGCGTGGTAATTACCCGCTCGTTTTTATACAGCCCGTTGGCTTTTATTTCGTCAATCTCTTTCCGAAGTCGTTGTTGAATAGAATACATGGTAACCGGTTTCGTAACTTGTTTGTGTAAAATAAAAGTAAAATTCCTAAACCATGCTTGCTTATAGCTCACATTTTCGTTTATGTTTATGCAATGAATACGATCATGCAGTGGGCAGAAAAGGCATACAATATGTTTATCCGCGCCGAAAAGTTGTTATATGGCGGCCTGGTGCTGTTGCTTTTGTGGCCGGTATGGGCTAATAAATATTTTCTTACGCTCGATGGCCCCTGCCACCTCTATAACAGTACTGTATTGCTTAATTTCTGGCAAGGTAAACACGTATCTTTTTTCTCTCAGTTTTACACCCTTAACCCGCATATCGATCCTAACTGGTTTTCGCACCTGGCGCTGGCGGGCTTAATGTATTTTTTGCCCCCGGTATTAAGCGAAAAAATCCTTGTCAGCCTCTATTTGTTGTGTTTCCTGTTTTTCTCCCGCTTGCTTATCACACAACTCAACCCGCAAAACAAGTTGCTTGCCTTCCTGCCGTTTTTGTTTGTGTATCATCATGTTTTCCAAATGGGCTTTTACAACTTTTCGTACAGCCTTGCTTTTATGGTATTTGCCTGGTGGTTTTTCTTCCGGTACTCAGGGCGTATAAGTACTTTTCTTTTCGTGCCGGTATTATCGCTTATTTTACTAATTACCTACCTGGCCCATCCCATAGGGTATTTGCTTGCCTGCGGTTCTATCGGGCTGGTTTTAATTATGGGCGCCCTTGCACAAAAAGAAAAACAATGGGCTGTTTTGGGGCGGCAGCTTATAGCTGTATTTATAGCGGCTTTGCCTTCGTTTATTTTAATTTTATACTTTATTATGCGCCGCGTTTCTTATTCCGTACAGCCCGGCGACCGTACCTTTTCCGAACTCGGCAACAGCATCATTCATTTAACCTCTATCACTAACCTCGTTTCTGCTGAATCTCCATACACCACTACTATTTTCTGGTTTATGGTGGCGCTTACAGTTATAGCTTTGGGGTATAAAATCAAAAGCCGCCGCATAACCGGGTTCGATGCTTTCTTTATAGTGGTTATAGCCCTGGTGGTGTTTTATTTTAATTGCCCCAATGCTATTGGTGGTGCGGGTATTGTGCCCGAAAGGCTGCAAATTATCCCTTTTGTAATCCTTCCTTTTTGGCTGGCTACTGCCAATTTTTCAAAGCCATTGCAGGTAATCATTGCTGCCGGCGCCATTATTTTAACCTGTTGCCTGGCCATTGTCAGGATTCCTGTTTACAGGCTTACCTCCGGCGCTATTGAAGAGTTTATGTCTGTTCAGCAATATATAAAGCCCGAGTCAACAGTGCTGCCGCTCAGTTATGCGCATAATGGTAAAACAGAAGATGGAAAGCCGATTGCCGATAAAATATGGTTGTTTTTCCACTCGGCCGATTACCTGGGCGCCACAAAACCGCTGATTATGCTGGGTAATTACGAGGCCAATACCGGTTATTTCCCATTATTATGGAAGCGTGAAGAAGACCCGTTTGTCCATTTATGCGATAACGACGGCATCGAGGCCATACCGCCCTCGGTGGTTATACCTGAATATGAGAGGGCCACGGGCAAAAAGGTGGATTACGTGATACCTTTGTGCCTCGATGGCGAATTCCGGAACCACCCCAATACCATTAACCTTTTTCAGCAACTCGATTCTTTTTACACGCTTATCTATACTTCGCCGCATGGCCGGGCCCTTTTATACCACAGAAAAGGCGAAACCCCGGCCCATTAAAATCATAGGCAAAACCCCTGCTTTGCATTATCTTTGCGGGCTGAAAATTGCCAGAAGTTTTATGAAGCCCTATCAAACCCTGCTTTATTATAAATACGCAGCAATACCCGATGCCGAAACCTTTGCGCAGCAGCATCTTGAGTTTTGCGAACGCCTCGGCATTGTGGGCCGTATTATTATTGCCTCCGAAGGTTTAAACGGCACCATTTCGGGCACGGTGGTGCAGTGTAAAAAGTATATGGATTATGTAAAAAGCAATCCATTGTTTGAAGGCATTGATTTTAAGATGGATGAAGTGGATGCGCCATCATTTGAGCGCCTGTATGTGCGCTATAAACCCGAAATCGTTCATTCTGCCCTTACCGGCATACGCCATGTTGACCCTAACGAAACCACCGGTACCCATTTAAAGCCCGAAGAAGTGTTGCAGATGATGGACGATAAAGACGTGGTGTTTTTAGATGTGCGCTCTAATTACGAATCAAATGTGGGCCGCTTTAAAAATGCGGTGGCGCTAGATATTGACAACTTCCGCGATTTCCCGGAAAAGCTAAAGGAGCTAGAAAACCTGAAAGACAAAAAAGTAATTACCTCCTGCACCGGTGGCATTAAATGCGAAAAGGCCAGTGGCTATCTGGTAAAAAACGGGTTTAAGCACGTTTACCAGGTAGAAGGTGGCATAGTAAAATATGCCAAGGAAACCGGCGGCAAAAACTTTGAAGGCAAACTATATGTGTTCGATAACCGCGTGGTGGTAGATGTAAATTCGGTAAACCCCACTATCATTTCCACCTGCAAAATATGCGGCAAGCCCAGCGCCCACATGGTTAATTGCGCCAATGCTGAATGTAATGAGCACTTTGTACTGTGCGAAGACTGCGGCTGGAAAATGGAAGGCTGCTGTAGCGAAGCCTGTATGCACGCCCCCGCTAAAAGGCCTTACGACGGCACCGGTTATTACCAACGGGAAACAAGTTTGGTGCAAGTTTTATCTATAGGTGACGCTTTGAGGCTTGAACGTAGCAAAGTTAAAGGAGCTGTTTGATAAACCACTGTCTGTACATTAAATATTTCATTAAAAATAATATTAGTGACTGGTTTATTTTGTATTCAAAGATATATCGTTTCATATTGTAGCAATATCATTAGAAATTATTTCTCGGCATACTTAATGTATAAATCATCTGTTAAATCCATAACAGTAAGAACGGCTTTAAGTTTTTCAAATTTTACTTTGGAACTTAAATGTTGCTCAATGAAATAAGTGTCATTAAGAGGGGCCGCTTCTCGACAATTTTCTTTGTGCTTTGTTAGTTTTAGCTTGTTTTCAATTCCGTCTGTAAAAAAAGCTTGTGGATTCAATTCAAATAGGTTGCTCAGAACTTGAACATACATATCTGTTATCAATTTAACTTCAATTTTTTGGTCAAAGAAAATTATATAATCAAGTCGTTTGTCTGTTGGGTCTTCTGCCTCAAAAATGTTTATTTCTTCATTGATACTTTCTTCAGTGACTGTTATTGCTGGGAAAGTCCAAATTTTTAAAAAGCGTTCTTCGATAAGTTTGAACCTTTCTTCAAGGGTCGAAGTGTCCCACTTATCAAGCGAAGCTAAATATTTGTTGAGCCATAACCTGCTGAACTTGTAACCTTGCTCTTTTCCTTCTTCATTCATATCTCGCTTTTCAGTAAAGTATTTGTTTCCAAGCCTTCCATTATTGCCAGATAAAGTCAAATTAGCAATTGTGTTCAAATACTTCTCTTTAATTTGATTAAACTGCTCTTCACCTAACATCGTCTTCCATTTGTTTTCGGGATTTTGAGGAAAAATATGTTCGACAGTAATGTCCGCATTGCCATCAATAATAACAGGCTCTCTATTTTGAAAGTTTTCCAATTTCTCTAAAAAATAAGTTCTGTTTTTTGCTTGAATTCCATACATGTCTTTCTCTTTCAGGTTTCCAATAACTTCTTTGTTTCTTGGGAAACGCTGACTTGATTTCTTTTTTAATAATGCCTTTTGTAGTGATACTATGTAGTCAGCGGAATCAATATCCTCATAAAGCCGCATGAATATTTTATTCAAGGCATTAGTTGGAAGTCCGACAACAAACCTTCTCCAAGTAAAGGATTGAATTAGATTTAGAACTTCAATTAACCCTTGCTTAGTGATCACGCTATTTGAATAGTCGTTGTAAACTTCAAGAAGAAAAGGAAACGCGACATTGATTTCAAGCTTGGTGATAAAGTGTAATTCACTTTGAATGTCGTTATCAATTTCTTTCTGGGGATTAATGAATTTGCTGTAGTGATAAGAGTATTTTTTGATTTTGGCTAAAACTTTTTCAAGGTTTTCGATATCTGTAATAGGGTATCTTTTTTTAAATTCAACATACACTTTTCCCTTATTTGGGATTTCTCTATTCTCAAGAGTTAGGAAATCGCGAATAAAGTCAGATACTTTATTCGTGTTTGTTTCCTCATGTATAGCATTGAGTTCTATTTGCCTCCAATAGTTGTTATAAATATTAAGTTGGTCTTTGTATTTCAAACCCATTAGTATGTAATTGCGAATTAAATCTGATTGACTAAGATCTAATCCAGTAGAGTTTAGGCTTTCAAAAATTTTCTGCGGGTCGTCTTTATCTCTTTCTAGAGACACTTCGACGAAAATCAACTTTGCTAAACCAGTCAAAATCGTTTCGTAATTATCAGGAGTAATTCTACTTTTGAAGTAATTGAAGTTCTCTATTAATCGGGAATACTCGGGGAACTCATCAGATGAATCGTTGTTAAGTAAAAACCGAAGAGCTTTATCGTTGTTTTCGGTTGGTTTAAGTTTCAATTTTTCTTCTTCATTTGCGAATTTGTTTATCAAGTAGGTCTCTTCAATCTTGTTTACGAGTTGTATATTTTTTTGCTCTTCAGCAAGCGTATAAATTGCGATATAAATAAGAGTAATTGTAGTCAAACGCTGCTGTCCATCAATGATCGAAAGTTCAGTAATGCCAGAGGAGGTATAGACGTTGTCATGAATAAATACAATGCTGCCAATAAAGTGTGTAGCGAGTTTTTCATTTGAGCCTACTGCTATTATATCGTCAAAAAGTTGTTTGCACTGTGGTAAGGTCCAATCATAGTTCCTCTGATAAACGGGAATCATAAATTGAGTATCCGTCTGTGATAAAAACTTGTTGAGCTTTACTTGTTTTGCCTCCATTTAATATCGGTTTGTTCTATTAATTTCATGTAGTTAACTTCGGGTTAGTTGCATTTGCACCGCCAATACTCAAATATACGCAACTCCCTGATTTGGAGAAATAGTATAATAAGTAAAAGAATGTGCCGCTTTGGCTTATCGGTAAATAGGGGACAGTGGTAAGAAATTTTTATTCGCCGGCTTTTTCCAAAATCATTTTTTCAAGTTCCTCCGAAAGTCTGAAATTAGTGTTCTTCATTTTGGCAAGCAAAGGTTTTACAGCTGCTATAATACCGGCCTGTTTTGCATCAATTATAACGCCAATAGTGCCGGTAATTTTTATCCCCAGTTGCGTAGCAAACCTCCGCCCTTTCAGGTCGTCAATTATTAATAAAGAATCAGGTAGTTCAAGCGCTAATGCAATAGCGCTTGCCTCGCCCAAATCTACCGAGGCCCCAATAATGGTTTGATAATTTTTATCGCCGGGCTCAATAATACTGAACCACGAAGGTAATGGCAAACCAAATTCTGCGGCAACTTCTTTTGTAGTGGTAATAGTTCCAAACAGGGCCTTCAGCAAGTGAAGTTCCTCAATTTTATCGAGAAGAATTAGGCAGCTTGTATCAGCTATGATAGCCCTGGGCATTCAGAATATCGTTTTCTAAATCACCTTCAGAGTAATTGAACACAGAAACCTTATAATCCGCTAAAAGTTCCATAAAGGTCCGTTTTGTATAACCAGCTAAATCAGCAGCCTGACCCAAAGAAAGTGTCCCGCGCTCATAAAGCTTAGCTGCAAAAAAGGTTCGGGTTTCCTTTTCGTCTAAATCAATGCTTTCGGGCAGGTTGAAGGTTAAAGTCTTCATTTATCGAATTTACAAAAAAATCGCATCAATTTCAAACAGCAACACCAGGTGCGCTGGCTATTGTACCGTATGCTCCGCATCATACTTGTAAATAGTATAGAGCAAAGTTCGGCCTACGGCATCCAGCGTTAGTTTGTCAATCACACTCATATTATCGTTATGCGTATGCCAATAGGCAGGGAATATGCCCGAAGGCGAAGTAGCATCGTAAGAAATAATATCAATGGTTGGTATTTTACTGATTTGATTGATGTAGTAATGGTCGTCGGTAAGCGCCGGTGTGTTTTGGTTGCTGAAAAAGCTGCTTAAACCGATTTGCTGGGCATTGCTCCACACCATATCCTGCACCCAGGCTGCATTAAACGATGAGGTGCCATCGCGGGTAAATACGGCATTATGCCCGGCAGCCATATCCAGCAAAATACCGAAGTCGGCTTTGTAGCCCGGCACATGCGGGTTTTTGCTCCAGTATTGTGCGCCAATGCAAAAAGTATTTTCGGTTTCGCCGGTAACTTTTACAAGGCCATCCAGTGTTTGGGCGTAGCCGTAGTCTTCAGCATCATTAAAGAAAATATCTATGCCCACGTTATTCAGGGCCTTTGTTTTTATATCGCGCGCCACTTCCAGTAAAGTAGCCACGCCGCTGGCGCCATCGCTGGCAGAAAGAAAGGGTTTATTGCGGTCCACCTTGTCCTGGTCGGCCCAGGGTCGGCTGTCCCAATGCGAGGTAAGCAAAATTCGGGTTTTAGCCTTCGGGTTAATTGCGCCTATGATATTGGTGCAATGCAGGTTTACGCCATCGAAAGTAGTTTGGTCAAAATGCTGTAGGTAAACAGTGTCAACCAGCGGCTTTAATTTTTCAATCAGCCATTTGCCACATTCATCGTGCCCTTTCGAGTTCATATTGCGCGGGCCAAAATCTACCTGCGCCTGCGTATAAGCATAGGCCGAATCGCTGTTAAACAACGGTGGGTTAACCGTTACACTCTTTACCGGGGTTACCGTATTACTGTCATCTTTGGGTTTGTTGCATTTATCGCACGATGAAATGAACATCATGGCGCCACAGAATAACACAGAAAAACGCAGATTAATTCGGGGCATATTTTTGTATCTATTTTGAATAATGGAACCGGCAGGCAACGATAACAATTTCATCTTCCTTTACTTTATAAACAAGGCGTGTTCCTGCGTAATCCTGCGCGACCAATAACCTTTAAATTCAAATTTAAGCGGCTCGGGCTTGCTTATTCCGGTAAACGGCTCGCGGGCGCTTAGCTTAATTAATTCAATAAGTTTTTGAAAAGTGGCTTTGTCCGTCAGCGCCCATTCATTGTATTGCTCAAAAGCTATAGGGGTAAAAACTACTGAGCGGGCCATTATTCCAGGTTCACTTTTATTAAGCCTTCTCCTTTTTCTGCCTGTTCAATGGATTTCATTAGTTTTTCCCGGTTTGCTTCCGATGAAAGCAGGTATTCGGTGGTATCCTGTTCTTCTTCCACTGTCAGTATTATTTTCTTACCCTTAAATACTTTTTTAACGTAATCTATAAACTCAGTAGTGAGTTTATCTGCTTCTATATGTTGGGTAAAATCCATGTTTAACCTTTATGCAAAGATACATTAAGAATATCAATTTGCCGTCCAGCTGGTTCCTTCTTTGCCGTCCTTTACGGTTATGCCCAGCTTAACCAGTTGGTCGCGTATTTTATCTGATGCAGCAAAATCTTTCTTCGCCCGCACATCTTTACGCAAATCCAGTATCAAATCCATTAAGCCATCTACTACATCTGCGTTACCGGCGGCGGCTTCTTTATCAATGGCCAGAATATCCTTTATAAATGCGTTAAACGTTGTTTTCAGTTTATTAAAAGCAGTTTCATCCAAACCCGAAACTGGTATAAGGCCCTCTTTGTACGAGTTTATTTTTTTGGCCATTTCAAACAGCACGGCAATAGCCTCGGCGGTATTGAAATCATCGTCCATTTTTTCGTAAACCTCTTTGCACAGTTTGTTTACCTCATCTATTTCGGCCGGGTTTGTTGCACCGGGTACATATTGCAGTTGGCCCAGTACTTTATAGGCATTCATCAGCCGGGCAAAGCCTTTTTCGGCAGCCTGCAAGGCCTCGTTAGTAAAGTCGAGGGTGCTGCGGTAGTGCGCCTGTAGCATAAAAAAGCGCACCGCCATAGGCGCATAAGCTTTTTCGAGCAACGGGTGCGAGCCGCTGAATAATTCGCGGGGTAAAAACGAGTTGCCCTTGCTTTTACTCATTTTATCGCCGTTAACAGTAAGCATGTTGGCGTGCATCCAGTAGCGCACCGGCTGAACGCCATCGGCGCCCACGCTCTGGGCTATTTCGCATTCGTGGTGCGGAAATTTTAAATCCATGCCGCCGCCGTGTATATCAAACTGCCTGCCTAAATATTTTGTGCCCATAGCCGAACATTCCAAATGCCAGCCCGGTATGCCTTCGCCCCAGGGCGATTGCCAGCGCTGTATATGGTTGGGGGCCACCGCTTTCCAAATAGCAAAATCAACCGGGTTTTTCTTTTCCTCCTGCCCATCCAGCTCGCGCGATCCCTCCATCAACTCATCAATATTGCGGCCGCTTAGTTTTCCATACTCATGCTTTTCCATAAACTTCCGCACATCAAAATACACCGAGCCGTTTATTTCGTAAGCATACCCGTTTTCCAATATGCGTTTTATCATTTCAATCTGCTCAATAATATGCCCCGTAGCGGTAGGCTCAATGCTTGGCGATAGAATGTTGAATATGTTGCATACCTCATGGAAGCTATTAGTGTATTTCTGCACAATTTCCATTGGCTCCAGTTGCTCCAGCTTGGCGCTTTCTTCAATGCGGTCAACACCCTGGCCGGCATCGTTGGTAAGGTGGCCGGCATCGGTAATATTGCGTACGTAGCGCACTTTATAACCTATATGGGTAAGGTAGCGGTACACCACATCAAAGGTGGTAAAGGTGCGCAGGTTGCCTAAATGCACTTCGTTGTATACAGTTGGCCCGCACGAGTACATGCCCACAAATGGTGGGTTCAACGGCACAAATAATTTCTTTTCGCGGCTAAGGCTATCGTAAATTTTCAACTGGTGTTCCATGCGGTAAATATAACAGGACGGCTCAAAATGCTTAATACCTCTTCAAAGCAATTAAGCAGGCAGGCCTCGTATAAAAAAAGCAGCCCTTGGTTTTTTGCTTCCGGGGCTGCTTTTCCTGTTTGGCTTCAACTAACGCCTGCCACCGGGCGCCCGCTGTACAGGTGCCGATTGTGGCGCCGAAAAATGTTGCTGCGGCGCTGAAAAATGTTGTTGTGGTTGCTGAAAATGCTGTTGAGGTTGCGGTGCTGGTTGTGCCGGCCTTACGCTTGGTACAAAATTCCGCTCAACCGGGGCCTGCCGTGGTTGCTGCATTTGTGGTTGCACCGGCGCACGCTGTTGTTCAAAGTTTTGTGGCGCCTGCCGGGGCGCTGTCCAGTTTTGCTGTGGTTGTTCAATTACCCGGTTCTCCTGTTTGGGCTGGGTAGTTTGCTGCGGTGCTGTTTTAGGGCTAACTTCCTGTGCCGGTTTTACCTGTTTGGGTGCGGGCTGTGCATTTGTCCTTTTTATATCGGGGCGGTAAATGTTTACCTCGTTTCCCTGCACTTTACTGGGTTCGGCGCGCGGTGCATTAACCACCTTTACCCTTGTAATGGTATGCCCGCTGGTTTTTTCTACATCGCTGGCTTTAGGCCCTGTAAAAAACACGCTTTGGTTGTA
>DASZPC010000213.1:0-5411 GCA_035550455.1 Chitinophagales bacterium
GGCTTATGTTTTTGGCGGCTCGGTTGAGAAAAGTAACCTGCGCGAATATGGCCGGGCGCATTTACAAATTAAGAATAGCGATGATGCGCTTTTTAAGGATGTAACCAATAATTGCCAGGTTTGGATGAGCCACGGCGACACCATTAAAAATGTAGGCGATAAGTTTGAACTGATTGCCAGTTCCGATTCCGTGGAGGTGGCCGCTTTTAAATCAGCAAATGGTTCGTTTCCCAACAAAGTATATGCCTTACAATTTCACCCGGAGGTATATCACAGCACCGAAGGCCACAAAATACTGAACAACTTTTTATTTGGTGTTTGTGGTTGCTCGCACAAATGGACGGCATCTTCTTTTGTAGCTGATACCATACAGCAATTGCGTAATCAGATTGGCGATGAAAAAGTGATATTGGGTTTGAGCGGAGGTGTTGATTCATCGGTTGCAGCCTTACTGCTGGAAGAAGCTATTGGCGATAACCTGCTTTGTATTTTTGTTGATAATGGCCTGTTACGCAAAGACGAATTTGAAACTGTAATGGCCAAGTACCTGGAAATGGGGCTGAATGTAAAGGGAGTAAAAGCCGGTGACCACTTCTTAAGAGAGTTGCAAGGTGTAAGCGACCCGGAACAAAAACGCAAAATAATAGGCCGTGTGTTTATTGAAGTGTTTGAACATGAGGCTAACAGGCATAAGGATATTAAATGGCTGGCACAGGGCACAATTTACCCTGATGTGATTGAGTCGGTTTCGGTGAAAGGGCCTTCTCAAACTATCAAGTCGCACCATAATGTAGGCGGCCTGCCCGATATTTTGAAACTGAAAATAGTAGAACCATTGCGCAATTTATTTAAAGATGAAGTGCGCCGTGCCGGTAAAGAACTGGGGCTTGTGCCTGAAATACTTTATAGGCACCCATTCCCGGGGCCTGGTTTGGCCGTAAGGATTCTTGGCGATATAACTGCTGAAAAAGTGAAGATATTACAAGAGGCAGACCATATCTATATCGAGAACTTAAAGAAATTCGGATTGTATAATGAGGTATGGCAGGCAGGCGCTATTTTAACCCCTATTAAAAGTGTGGGGGTAATGGGCGATGAACGGACCTATGAAAATGTTGTTGCCTTGCGTGCTGTCAACTCAACCGATGGCATGACCGCTGACTGGAGCCATTTACCGTACGATTTTTTAGCAAAAACCAGCAGCGAAATCATTAACCAGGTAAAGGGCGTTAACCGGGTTGTTTACGACATATCATCGAAGCCGCCGGCCACTATTGAGTGGGAATAATTTTATTTGCGCATCTTTACGCCACCGGTGTAGCGGTGTATTGAACTACCGAGATGATTATAAAACTTAAGTTTATTGCTTCGCGTTTATTTTTGTTGTGCAGCCTTTGTTTTATTGCAACTGTATCAGCAAGTGCCCTGCCTGCCGATTCAGGCAAGGTATATAAGGTTGGCCTTATCCTACCTTTACAGGCACAAAACACCCTCGATAAAATTAATGACATTACCAATGCCCGCGACCTATACACTGCTAACCGCATTAATTTTGATGAAGACGCCATCATTTCCCTTGATTTTTACCAAGGACTCTTAAATGCCTTCAAGACAGATACAACCGGTGTTAAACTTGAGCTGCATGTATATGATAATCTCGACATGGACTCAATGACCACAGAAATACTGAAAATGCCTGAGTTAAAAACAATGGACATTATCATAGGTAGTGTTTCCAGTTCAACGGCGCGTTTAGTGGCAGATTTTTGCAACGCAAACCATATTCTTAATATCCAGCCATTTTCACCTTCTAAAAGCCTTACAACCAATAACCCATATCACCTTAAGCTGGCCCCCACTATTGATTCTCATCTCGATGGGATGTATCAATCTATCCTTGATTCATTCCCAGATGCCAATATTATCATCTATACACCTAAGAATGACAGAAGCCTGCCTTTAGCCGACCACCTGGACACGCTGTTTACGAATTTTAATGCAACAGCCCTTATTAAATACAAAGTAACCATGATTAATGCCACCGACCAACCGGATGTGTTTAGTGGCAAAGCATCAGATTTAGAAAAGCTGTTTGTTTTGAACAAGCCTAATATTCTTATTGTTACCTCATACGATGAGCCTTTTGTGCAAAGCACCCTGCGTTCGGTTTATGAAAAAATAGTGCGCGATGACGACGATGACAAACCGCATAAAAAATCGGAAGAGGAAAAGCCTAAGCCGATGGTAATAGCTTATGGGCTGCCTACCTGGCTGAATGGCGATATTTTAAGGCTTGATTACCTGAATGATTTAAATACACGGATTTCAGATATATTTTATCCCGATACCACTCGAAATTCCACCCTTGGTTTTATGAGGGATTTTTCAAGCGAGTATGGTAATGAACCTTCACGCTATGGCTTTTTAGGGTACGATGTAGCTAATTTCCTTTTACAATCTTTGAAATGTTATGGTAAAAACTTTCTACCCTTTATTGTAACCCAGCGTTACTCCGGCGCTGCCTATAAATTCGATATTGTTGCAGACAGGCAGGATTCAACTATCAATTTTTACGAAAATACCCACGTAAACGTAATGAAGATTGCTGATTACCGGCTGGAAAAGGTTTGGTAATTTTTTACTTCAGGGTTATACGGTCATCACCTATATTTATTAGCCCCGCCTTTAATAACATCCCGGCAGCCTTTTTGAAATTCTTTTTACTTATCCCCAACAACTGATAAATAACTTCAGGGCCCGATGAATCGCTTACCTGCAAAACGCCCCCGTTTTCTTTTAACTTCTCAAGCAACACATCCTTAGTATCTTTAGCTGCTTTAATGCCTTGCTTCTGTAGCGCTACATCAATTTTGCCATCCTCTCGTAATTTTTTAATAAATCCCTTTGCCAGCTCACCGGTGGTAACTTTCCCAAAAATTTCGTTTTTGTAAAGCATCCCCCAGTGTTTGTTATTGATAATCACTTTAAAACCAATTTCAGTTTCATCGCAAATAAGCAGCGATACTTCATCGTTGGTTTTAAGTGTAACCTCGCGGTTTTTAATAAACTTATTCAGGTTATTGGTAGCTGCTATGCGTTTAGAGGCAAAATCGAAATAAACAAATACCAGGCACTTCTCGCCCTCCCGTAAGTTCCCGCTTTGTTCCCTGAAAGGCAATAACAAATCCTTATCAAGCCCCCAATCTAAAAATGCGCCAATGCTGGTTAATTGTTTAACGGTAAGATATTCAGCTTCTCCTACTATAGCTTTGGGTATTTGCGTGGTGGCAACCGGCCTGTCTTCTGAGTCTTTATATACAAACACATGCAGTGTTTGCCCCTCCTTCATTTCAGCAGTTATAAACTTGTTGGGTAACAAAACTTCTTCCAATACCCCCTCTCCTTCGGTTTCACTGAGGTAAAAGCCGTTATCGGTTTTTCTTGAAATCTGAAGTTTATTGTATTGTCCAAACTGTAGCATACATGGCAAAGAAAGAAAAGATTATGGCAAGCCCGCTAAGTATTCCTTAGTTTGCGGGCCTAAATTGAATAGCGCATCTATTACACTCAGGTTAGGCATAAACCCATGCCGCTCCTCAAAAACCTGGTAATAGCGGCGTAAGGAACTAATTTCTTTATTACTTCTTCCACTTCTTAAATCAATTATACCTGTCGGGATTTTCTCGTAAACAGATGTAAATTTTAACGGCTTGTCGCTTTTTAATAACCACAAAACTACTTTTAGAACTGCCACATTAAAATCATAGAGGTATTCATACCGTGTTTCATAAACAGGCAATAATCTGTCGGCGTAATATTCAAAATACGGGGCCCTTCCGTAGGCTGAACGTATGCTTTGCCAGTGGTTATTTTGCCAATTGTCTTTATACGCTATACGTACATCCTTATATTTTTGATGGTGGTCTCTACCCCCTTCCACCGGTACCGACAATATCATTTTTCCATTGGCCCCGGCAATTTCGCACCGGTTACGGTAAGTTGATTTCAAGAAATTTTCCTCGTGTTCAATAATTACATTCTCGTAATTCAAAAAATTACCACACCATTGCACATTAGGCAAATACGGCAATTCGAGTAATACAGGGGTCATAACTGTGAAAGGATACCGGCAATGGTAGCCGAAAGGTACGAAGCCAGGGTGCCGCACACCAGTGCTTTAAAGCCTAACCGGGCCAGGTCTTTTCGCCTGTCTGGGGCCAGTTCGCCAATGCCGCCCACCTGTATGGCTATCGAGCTGAAATTAGCAAAACCGCATAGCGCAAAGCTGGTAATGATTAATGCCTTAGGCGATAGGCTATGCTGGGCAATCATGGGCGAAAGCTTGCTGTACGCCACAAACTCGTTAATAACCAGCTTAGTGCCCAACAGGGTGCCAACAGTGTGGGTTTCACTACCGGGAACCCCCATAGCCCAGGCAAAAATGGAGAAGATAGAGCCAAATATGGAATCTAGCGTAAGGTTTGAAACATTCAGCCCTATCACATCTAGTTTTACACCTGCCATGCCAAGCAATACCCCCAACTTAATAAACAGGGCATTTACCAGCGCTATCAGGGCTATAAAACCAATCAGCATGGCAATTACATTCAACGATACCTTTAATCCATCGGCTGCACCGTGCGAAATAGCATCCAGCAGGTTGGCATGGGTCTTTTTTACTTCCAGCGTAACAGCGCCTTTGGTCGCCGATTCTTCGGTTTCGGGCCATACAATTTTTGATATAACCAAAGCCGCCGGCGCCGCCATAATACTGGCTGCCAGCAAGTATGGCGCAGGCACGCCCATAGAGATATATACGGCCATCACCCCACCCGCAATACAGGCCATACTACCGCTCATAGAAGCCAGCAGTTCGCTCATAGTCATGCTCGAGATGTAGGGCTTAATCATAATTTGTGCTTCTACCTGCCCAACAAAGGTCGAGGCCACATTTGAGAGCGCCTCGCTGCCCGAAACGTGCATTAAAAAATGCACCAGCCGCGCCAAATACGAAACCAACAACTGCATTAGGCCAATATGGTACGCCACGCTTACCAGCACCGATACAAAAATGATGGTGGGCATAATTTTAAACATGAAAAGGAAACTGTATTGGTCGCCAAAAATGGGGTGCAACAGGTCGGGCCGCACCAGGCCGCCAAACACAAACTCACCGCCTTTATCGGCCATTTCAAGCAGGCGCTGTATTTTACCACCCACCCAGTTAAAGGTTACCTGGCCGGTTTCGGTCCGCAGTATAAAAATGGCAAGCCCTAATTGTATGGCAAGGCCACTTACCACTAACCTTAGTTTAATGGCTTTGCGGTTATTCGACATCAAATAGGCTATGCCTAGTATCAAAACCACACCAATTAAACCGGTAAATCTTTCCATAGCAGGTTAAGAAAATG
>DASZPC010000214.1:0-2137 GCA_035550455.1 Chitinophagales bacterium
TCGGGCTGCGCGATTTTTACGTAGCCGCCCTTAAAGGCGCCCTGCTTAGCAATAACACGGCCCTTACCCTGGTTGATGTAACCCACCAGATAAAGGCGTACGATATAAAAGAAGCGGCCTACACCATCCGCAATGCAGCAAAACATTTCCCTAAAGGCACTATTCATATTGTGCATGTAAATACCAGCGATGCCAATACGAAACTGCTGGTATCAGAGGTAGAAGGCCATTACTACATTACTTTTGACAGCGGGCTGCTTTCGCTGGCTTTTGAAAAAACGCCGCATCAAACCTACCAGGTTAACGATGAACTGCTGGAAAACAACTCCCTGCTTTTTGAAGATGCTATTGGCAAAGTGGTAAACCTGTTGGCCAAAGAATATACTTTAACCGATTTTGGCCATATAGCTACCGAAACAGCTAATTTCCGCCTGTTGCAGCCAATTATTTCACAAGGCTCCATTCGCGGCACGGTAATTAATATTGATAGTTTCGGTAATGCCGTAGTAAATATTACCCGCGATATGTTTACCAAATTTACCGAAGGCCGCCGGTTTTCGGTAATGGCCAACATCGGCTCTACACGGGTTATCAGCCAAAAGTTTTCAGAGGTAGACGAAGGCGATATGGTTTGCATTTTTAACTCGGCCGGTTACCTCGAAATCGGCATAAACAAAGGTAAAGCCGAAAACCTGCTGGGGCTTAAAATAGATTCGCCTGTTTTAATTATGCTTGATTAACCCGCGCCTGCTTTTAAATTTACCGCATGTTAATACGCATTGTAAAAATGACCTTTGCCCCCGGCGCCGAAAACAGTTTTATTGCCGCCTTTGAAAAACGAAAACACCTTATTGGTGGTTTTGAAGGTTGCAGCGGCGTAAAATTGCTGCGCGATATAAACCAGCCCAATGTGTTTTTTACCTACAGTACATGGGCCAGCGAAGCAGCGCTGGAAAAATACCGTCAGTCTGAATTATTTGTTTCCACCTGGGATGAAGTAAAAAAATGGTTTGCCGGTAAGCCCGAGGCCTGGAGCGTTACCGAAACCGCCTGATTATTTCCTGCCCTTTGTATTTGCCTTCGCCTTCTTTTTAATGCAGAACAAATACTTAATGCCTGCATCTACATAAAAGCGGTATTCTTTAGGGTTATGCACCCGCTGGTTAATGGTGTAATCAAAAGTATTGAAAGGTATAGCCAGCGCAGGCATTACCATGATATCAAGGTTGCGTATGCGCCAGTCAAGGGTTAACGATGGCTCCATATTTACAAACCCGAAAAAGTGGTCAATGGCAATGGTAAACCGGCCCAGCCCGGTTAGTTGCTGCTCGGCTACGGAGCGCTCCCTTATAAAAGCCATATTATCGGTGGCAAAGTACGCCGCAAAGGCAGGGGTAATAGTAAACACCTTTGCCCCTATAAATTTATAAATCACAAAATCTTTGCGTAGGGTAAGCGCCACATCGTACGAGCGCTTTTCAAAACCCGGTGCGCTTTTATCCTTTATGCCACTAAAGTCCACGCCAAATGCCGCTGTAAGTACCAGCCGCTTCCACATATCAACGGCTGTGGCCAACGTAAAGTTGTTGCTAAGCAAAGTGCGCGAATCGGTACTACCATAATTAATAAACGTATGCGCGTACGATGCCCCCAGCAGCCACCGCTTAAAAAACAAATGGCTGTAACCGGCCGTAAGCACCGCCGAAGGTACAGGGGCTGCATGGGCCAGGGTCGAATCGGTATAAAAACTCATACCTGCCCCTACATAAAAACCCGTTTTATGTATATACTCACCCACCGGGTAAAACCCCACGCCTTTTACATCCACATCGCGCCCGTTTATTAAAATCCTGCTGGCAAAACCAACGCCCACCTCGCAGTGCGAGCTATGGTCCATATTATAAACAGTGGTATCAAACTTGTAAAATTTCTTGTCGCCAACAGCCCCTAAAAATTCCTCCAGTTCGGTATCAAACGAATCTTTGTAGGTTTCCAGCAGCAGTTTATCCTCCGGGCTAAGCGAATCAAGGTTTACAGGCGGGTACATTGCCGGGGTTTGCCCGTGCAGCCATACACATAGCAGCAAACCAACCAGTAACATGTACACCTTCGCTGCCATACCAGCATGTTTTAACAA
>DASZPC010000215.1:0-3918 GCA_035550455.1 Chitinophagales bacterium
ATCTTCTCCTTCTAAGGAAGAAAAGAAGATGGATAAATTAACAACATCTGATTATGTAAAGCCGTTTTTAAGGGCGTTAATAGTGGCAATAATTGTTATTGCGACAAGTATAGTCTTGAAACAACTTATTGGTGATAGGGAAAATGGAAACAAATCTAAAGAAAGGAATAATAACTCTTCAATTGATACTGTATGCATAAATAATAACTATTCTATTAAAACCACTGATGGTAATAATGATTCTTTGAGTGCTTCGAAAATATATGAGAAGGTAATTCAAGATTTGCTGGACAGAGAAAGAGAATATTTGCCACAACCCTATAATAAACGGATACAGTCGCAATTGGAAAGTGAATTCGAAGGGCTTTATTCAATAAAAAATTTGTCATCTATTCAAAATTCGCTCTTAAAAAGGGGTAAAATAGAACTAGAAACGAAGCGCGAACTCAAAAGTAATATTACCCTAGTGCCAATACATTTAAAGGACACTATTGTTCATTAGTGGCCCCACTTACCTGCCGGGTAGCCTGTGCGTAGTGCGACCCTGAGGAGGAAGAATGTTGAAATACCAATCCTCCCCTACGCCCCCTCCGGAGGGGGAAAGTTATTCTCTGATACTTTATACCCCCTCAAAAACTCGGCAATACCCATTCTTTTTTTACCTTCCAGTTGCAGGTCGGTAAGGCTTAAGTAGCCGTTGGCGGCGTAAAAGCGCAGGTAAGTAGTGCCGTCGGTTTCAAAAGTACCGGCGGGTTTGGGGGCATCGGTTATATGCTTTTCTGCTTTAAATACTTTCAGCGTTTTTCCGTTTAACTGTGTAAACGCAGCGGGGTAGGGGCTAAGGCCGCGTATAAAATTATAAACCCCGTCCACGCTTTTGCTCCAGTCAATTTTGCAGTCGTCCTTAAAAATTTTTGGGGCGTGTTTAATATCGGTAATGTGGTCCTGTGGGGTTTGCGGGTAATTGCCTTCGGCAATGGCATCAATGGTTTGCCGCAGTACCCTGGCCCCAAGCTGCATCAGTTCCTGGTACAACTCGCCCACTGTTTCATCGGGGCGTATGGGTGTTTTGGCGCTGTAAATAATTTTGCCGGTATCAATTTCGTGCTGTATAAAAAAAGTGGTAACGCCGGTTTCGGTTTCGCCGTTTATAATGGCCCAGTTAATAGGCGCTGCACCCCGGTACTGGGGCAGCAGCGATGCGTGCAGGTTAATAGTGCCCAGCGGCGGCATATTCCAAACCACTTCGGGCAACATACGGAAAGCCACCACCACAAATAAATCCGCGTTCAGCGATTTTAGTTCCGTCAAAAAGTTTTCATTCCGCAGCTTTTCGGGTTGCAAAATGTGCAGCCCCTTTTCAAGGGCGCGCTTTTTCACCTCGCTTTGCATTAACTGCATGCCCCGCCCGCCCGGTTTATCGGGCGCGGTTACAACACCCACTACCGTATGCGTTGAACCAAGCAGCGCATCGAGCATGGGTACGGCAAATTCGGGCGTGCCCATAAAAACTATTTTCAATGGCTTCATCTATTCAAAATCGGGGTACAGCAAATATTTTTTACGCATGGCTTTATAAGCCTGTAAATCTTTGGCATACCAGGCCTTTATTTCAGCATCGGTTTTACCGGCCTCAATCATTTTACGCACCTCATCAGTGCCTGCAAGTTTGTCGAAAAATCCGGTTTTAAGGAAGAAATCTTTTTTATCGGCATACAGCTTATACATATTTATTACATACTGAAAACTAAAAGGCGGTTTAAGGCGGTTGGCGGGTTGGCGAAGGTCGTAACCATAACATACCTTGTTTAAAAAAGGCGGTTGTGTGGCGCCGGGCATGCTTTGCGGGGTAAACTGGTAAGCGCCCTTAAATTTTGTTGCCGGCGAGCCGATAACCTGGAACGGCGCACCGGTGCCGCGCCCTACGCTGATGTTCGTTCCCTCAAAAAAACAAAGCGAGGGGTATAGCGCCACCGCCAGCGAATCGGGCAGGTTTGGCGATGGCCTTACAGGCAAGTTCCAACGCATACTATGTGTGTAGTTAAGGCAACCAATAACCGTAAGGTTGCACTGTGCGCTACCGGGCAGCCATTTTTCGCCGTTTACCATTTGGGCATATTCGCCAATGGTAAGGCCATGCACCACCGGTATGGGGTCAACCCCCACAAAACTCTTAAACTCCTTTTGTAGCACCGGTCCATCGGCATACCATCCGTTGGGGTTGGGCCTGTCAAGCACAATAAGCGGCTTATTATTTATGGCGCAGGCCTCCATTAAATAATGCAGCGAGGAAATGAAAGTATAAAAGCGCGTGCCCACATCCTGTATATCAAACACCACTATGTCAATGCTGTCGAGGTCGGCGGCGGTGGGCATTTTTTTATTGCCATACACCGATATAACCGGTATGCCTGTTTTGGCATCAACGCCATCTTTCACATCTTCGCCTGCATCGGCCTTGCCCCTAAACCCGTGCTCGGGCGCGAATATTTTCTTCACCTTAATGCCAAGGCCAAGTAGTGTATCAACCAATAGCGAACCATTTACCACAGCGGTTTGGTTCAGCATAAAAGCTACGTTTTTATTTTGCAGCAGGGGCAGGTACACATCAAAACGCGCATCGCCGCAAACAATGGCAGACGATACCTTAACCGGCGCAGGCTTCCTAACCGCCTCTGTCTGCCCATACAGCAGTACAGGCAAAAGGCAAATGCAGGTAATAAAGCCGCTTAGTTTCATATTTTTCTGCATACAAAGATTAAACCAAAAAACGTACCGCAATCGGCTGATAAAAGTATTTTTGCTAAAATAGAAATTGGCGCTTTGAACCTCGAATTATTTATAGTCCGCAAAATAGCTTTCAGCAACCGGAAGAGTTTTTCGGCCTTTATTATCCGCATTGCTATAGCCGCCGTGCTGCTTAGTTTAAGCACCATGATAGTGGCCACCTCGCTGGTAAATGGTTTTCAGAAAGAAATCCGCCACAAGGTGCTCAGCTTTTGGTCGCCTTTGCAAATTATACCCTTTAGTTTAACCCAGTCGTTGCAGGAGCAGGGCGTTTACCGCTACCAGGATTTTTACAAAAACAATAATTTAATACCCGAGGCCAGCCACATACAGGTAACCGCTTTAAAAGGCGGGCTGCTTAAAACCGAAGATGATTTTGAAGGCATTGTACTGAAAGGCGTGGGCGATGATTTCGACTGGAGCAACTTAACCCCTTACCTGAAAGCGGGAAACAAGCTGGATATTGGCACCGATAACAGCCAGCGCGGAATTTTAATTTCAAACACCACTGCCAAACGCCTTCAGGTAAAGGTGGGCGATAAACTGGTGGTGGCGTTTATGGGCAACAGCATCCGTAACCGGCCTTTCCGGGTAAAAGGTATTTACGAAACCGGGCTGGACGATTTCGACAGCCGCTATGCTATGGTGGATATTGGCGTAATACAGGACCTGAACAATTG
This sequence comes from Chitinophagales bacterium, assembly GCA_035550455.1. Classification (GTDB taxonomy): domain Bacteria; phylum Bacteroidota; class Bacteroidia; order Chitinophagales; family LD1; genus Bog-950. The sequence goes on from DASZPC010000215.1 coordinate 3,468, forward strand.
GGGCAAAGATACCGTGGGCGGTTTCGAGGTTTTTTTGAAACAGGGCAACCTGTTTAAAAGCCGCAGCAGGGCTTATTTAGTAACGCTTTTCGGGGCCTTAATGCCACAGGATATGCTGGATCAAATGCGGCAGGACCCTATTGAAAAAATTGGCAGCGATGTGTACTCGCGCCTTAATAATTCAAAGCTCGATGTGCAAACCATTAAAAGCCTTAGCCCCGGTATTTTTGATTGGTTGGACCTCCAAACCATGAACGAGCTGATAATCCTTTCGCTGATGATTATTGTAGCGGCTATTAATATGATTACCGCCTTGCTCATCCTGATACTGGAACGCACCAACATGATTGGTATAATGAAAGCGCTGGGGGCGGCTAATTTTTCTATACGCCGTATATTTTTATACTACAGCGCGGTTATTATTGGTATTGGCCTGCTGGCGGGCAACGCC
>DASZPC010000216.1:0-9590 GCA_035550455.1 Chitinophagales bacterium
CCATCCGTGCCAAAGAACTGAAACTGCTTTCAAAAGCCCTGCGCCCATTGCCCGTGGTGAAGGTAAAAGACGGCGAAACCTTTGATGCCTTTGGCGACCCCGAACTGCGCTACCGCCAGCGCTATGTTGACCTGGTGGTGAACCCCGGCGTTAAAGACACTTTTATTAAGCGTACCCTGATGATTAAAACCATCCGCGATTTTCTGAACGAACACGGCGGTATGGAGGTAGATACACCAGTGCTGCAAAATATACCGGGCGGCGCTGCGGCAAGGCCTTTTATTACGCATCATAATGCGCTGGATGTGCCTTTTTATTTGCGCATTGCCAACGAGCTTTACCTGAAACGGCTGATTGTAGGCGGCTTTGATTTTGTGTTTGAATTCAGCCGCAACTTCCGAAACGAAGGGATGGACCGCACGCACAACCCCGAGTTTACCGTGCTGGAGTTTTATGTAGCCTACAAAGATTATTTCTGGATGATGGGCTTTACCGAAAAAATGTTCGAGCAGGTGGCCATTGCCCTGCACGGCACTACCGAAGTGCCTGTTGGCGATAAAACCATCAGTTTTAAAGCGCCTTTTAAGCGCGTGGCCATATGCGATGCCATAAAAGAATATACCGGTTTTGACGTAAGCAAAATGGACGAGGCGCAGTTGCTAGATGTTTGTAAAAAACTGCACATAGAAACCGATAGCTCCATGGGCAAAGGCAAACTGATTGATGAAATTTTCGGCGCTAAATGCGAGGGCAATTTTATTCAGCCCACTTTTATTATTGATTACCCGGTTGAGCTAAGCCCCCTTACTAAAAAACACCGCAGCGAACCTGGCTTGGTGGAGCGTTTTGAGCTGATGATAAATGGCAAGGAAATTGCCAATGCTTACAGCGAGTTGAACGACCCCATTGACCAACGCGCCCGTTTTGAAGAGCAGGTAAAACTAATGGAACGTGGCGATGAGGAAGCCATGTATATTGACAACGACTTTTTGCGTGCCCTTGAACATGGTATGCCGCCTACATCGGGTATTGGCATTGGCATTGACCGTTTGGCTATGTTGATGACAAACCAGGCCAGCATACAAGAGGTTTTACTTTTCCCACAAATGCGGCCCGAAAAGGCTGAGTAAATATTCTTTTATTTTTGAGCCATGAATTACCATAAATGCCAGGGCTTAATAGCCTCCATTATTTTATTGTTCCTTAGTTTGGTTTCATTCGCGCAACAACCGGCTGATAACAATAAAATTTTTACCAAGGAAGATTGGGACAAGCTAAGCCAGCACGAAAAGGATTCTATCAGCAACAACATCTTCCAGGAGTATCAGAAAGGTATAAAGGCTACCGAAAAAAACCAGCTTACCCAGGCCGATGAAATTATTGCCCGGGCCATTAAAAATACCAGCGCCACAAAATCGCTGAACTTTATTTCGTACCCGAAAAATAAGTTTAGTAACGACCTTACAAAGTTTATAAACCTCGAGGAGTTTGATTGCGAAAGGTGTACTGCTTTAAATCTCGACAGCCTTTTTGCACAGCTATCTCACTTACCAAAACTCAAAAAACTAGGCCTTGAAGGCGGCAAATTCAAATCAATACCCAATAGCATTCAAAAGCTGAAAGGGTTGGAGGAACTTGACCTTAAAGACAATGATTTCAGCGCTTTGCCCGATTCGTTAGTGCTGCTCAAAAACCTGAAATCGCTGAACTTAACACACGATGCTTATTTGTATGATGATGATGTGTACCAAAAGCTCTCATCAATGAATGTAGAGGCATTGAATTTTTCGGCTGCCGGTTTGCTGGCCATGAGCGATAAAGTGGGCCTTGCCAAAAGCCTGAAAAAACTCGATGTTTCTATTAACGATATTAAGGCGTTACCGGCTTCGTTTACACAACTGCAAAACCTGCAACAGCTTAATTTAAGCGAAAACCAAAACCTCGACATCAACCAGGCTGTTTCGCAACTGATTCAACTGCCCGGTATAACCGGTTTAAGTTTATCGGAATGTAATATTGATAACCTGCCGCTCGACCTCGGCAAGCTCAGCAAATTAACATCGCTGAACCTGAACGGCAACCGGCTTACTGCCCTGCCATTAACCTTTGCCGACCTCACTAACCTGGAACACCTTGACCTGGGGTATATCGAAATGGGCACCCGCATGAACAAACTAACCGACCTGGGCCCTAACTTTGGCCAACTTAAAAAACTGAACTATTTAGACCTTGCCGGTAACATGCTGGCAACACTCCCTGCTGATTTTGGCAGCTTATCCAGCCTTACCTATTTAAACCTTAGTTTGAATAAACTTACCGGTTTTCCGGTGCAGGTTACACAGCTAAAAAACCTCGAAACCCTGAACCTTAGCCTGAACGATATAAACAATATCCCCGATGAAATTGGGGGGCTGGGCAAACTTCAGGTTTTGCATATAGATGGTAATTTCTTTAACCACCCCGATAAAAAAATAAAACAATTACCGGCCGCCATTTGCGGGCTGAAAGACCTGAAAACACTAACCCTGAAAGACAACGTAATTGAAAAACTGCCCGGTTGCTTTGGCGATTTGGCACAACTTGAAAAACTGGATTTACGCGATAACCTTATAGATACTTTTCCGGCATCGTTCACCCGCCTTAAAAACCTCAATTGGCTCGATTTAAAAGCCAATGATTTTTCGGCTTTGCCCGATGATTTAATAAACCTGGCTTCCTTAAAGCACTTGAACGTTTCAATGAATGTAAAAATGGATTTTGAAGCCGAAAAACAGAAGTTCATGAAAATGCAGCAACTTCAGTTTCTCGACCTCAGTTACAACAACATAACCAAGGAGCAAATTACCCCGCTACGCGAAGCCCTGCCTAACTGTAAAGTGGCAAATTGGGATTATGTAAAATAATAACCCGTAGCAAGCGCTGGTTAATTCTTTTGCTTATCTTCCCATTCGCAAAAAAACACACCTGATACTTATGAAAATAAAACTACCCCTGTTGGTTGTTGCTTTAACCATCATAGCCTCCATTGTAAGCGCCCAGGCGCCGCAAAAATTAAATTACCAGGCTGTTGTTAGAAACAGTACCGGACAAACTGTTGCCGGAGGCACGGTGGTTTCGCTTCGCTTTACCATTCATGACCTTACCCCTAACGGCACACCGGTATATACCGAAACAGTGCCCGATACCGCTAACCAGTTTGGCCTGGTTACAGCCATCATTGGCAACGGCGGTAACCTGAGTATTGTTGATTGGACCACCGGTGCAAAATACCTGCAGGTGGAAGTGGACATAAACCATTCAGGCACTTATACCGATATGGGCACATCGCAACTTTTAAGCGTTCCGTATGCATTGTATGCGGCTAACAGCGCCCCCGGCCCGCAGGGGCCAAGGGGTGTTACAGGTACCACAGGGCCTACCGGGCCAACAGGCGCCGGAACAACCGGCCCTACCGGTAATAACGGGGGCACAGGGGCTACTGGCGCACAAGGCGTTACCGGGCCTACAGGCGCTGGCGGCGGGGCTACTGGCCCTCAGGGCGATACCGGCCCCACCGGTGCACAAGGGGCCACCGGGCCCACAGGCACAGGAATAACAGGGCCTACCGGGGTTACCGGCCCACAGGGAGATACAGGCCCTACAGGGCCTACCGGAACGGGAATTACCGGCCCTACAGGTAATACCGGCGCCACTGGAGCAACCGGGGCTACAGGAATTACCGGCCCTACAGGAGCAGCAGGCGCTTTTCAAATAAAAGATTTGCAAACTAATTTCCTGGCCGGGCCAAGTAATGAATCAACCAGCTATACGGCAATGCTTACAGTAACCGTAACCACTACTTCGGCCAGCGATAAAATTATTGTGCATACCAGTGGCTACGCCGATATGTCGGGTAATGACGATGCCTGTGCCGATTTTTACGTTAGCAACTCCACCGATGGTATAACCGGCGAAACCATCCGCAGCGGCCTATATGGCGATGGCGGGGGTAACGGCGGCACTTCCTCTAACTTTGCGGGCAACTTTTACCTAACCTGTAATTCGGCGGGTACAAAAACCATCAGCCTTTATGTAAAGCAATGCTTTACCGGTTCGCAATATGTAACGCACAACCTAAGGCTTATTGCAACGGTAGTTGGCAACTAAAAATGTCTTGTTGTACCGGTAAAATAAAAAAATGGGTCGCCCCTTGAAGCGACCCGTTTGGTTTAAATTTTAAATGCAGTGTGTGTTATTTTGCAGCAGGTAGCATTATAGGGGCATACATCCTTTCAATGCCTTCTTTGCTTACTGTTTTAACCCGGTAATAAACATCTTGTCCCGTTACGCTTTTGTCGCTGCCGTATATCGAGTGCCTACCATATTTCAACTGCTCGCCGCACAATACTGTTTGGCAGGCCACAAAATTATCAGGTTGGCCCACGCTCTTTTCAAATACTACTTTATCGTATTGTCCCATGTTTTTCATTACAACCTGAAGGGTAACTTTGCCACTATTCTGGTTTACTGAAAACGACAATTCATTATCGGGGGTGCTATAACTAAGGTTATTATTAGCGGGGGCCCCGGCAAAAACCGCCGAGGGCACGGTAAACACGATGATGATAACTATCTGAAACAATTTCTTCATGGCGCTTGTTTGATATATTTAACGGCGCAACCGCCACACCGGTTGCAAATTTTTAACCGGTTCTGACCAATGCTGCTTGTAACGAACAATATCCAGCTTTCACCTATCCTTAAAACCGATGCAGAGGATATTACCTTATGTATGCACGATAAAGAAATTTCCGAAAACACCATGCGCATACCTTATCCTTATACATTACAGGATGCAAACAACTGGTTAGATTCCCTCGATGAATTTGAAATCGAAAACGGCTATAGCCGCAACCTGGCTATCCGCACCACCGAAGGCCGTTTAATTGGCTGCATTGGCCTGCACTTTAATTATGGCGCCCATGCGGGTAAAAGCGAATTTGGCTATTGGCTGAATAAAGACTACCGGAACCAGGGCATTATGAGCCAAACCATTAAAGTATTCAGCAACTGGGCCTGCGAAAAATTCGGTTTTTATCTGCTCGAAGCCCATGTTTTTGATTTCAACATTGCATCGCAGCGCGCGCTTGAAAAAGCCGGTTATACACTTACCGAAACCATACCCAACCATTACCAAAAAAACGGAAAAAACTTCCATGCGCTGCGCTACACAAAACAGTTAAGGGAGTTTTGTCAATAAATTGTCATATTCAAAAAAACCTTATCTCCTTACAATTCCCTGACAAATAGTCTTAGGTGATAATGTAATTTCACGCTGGGATTTATGTTAGTGTTCCCAACCGGCTTTGGACCTATGCTGACACCCGCCGGCCCCCCTCCGGTTCTTTACCGGAGGGGTTTATATTAATTTAGTAAAAATACCTCATGAAGCACTATTACTTATTTATCAAAAGTCTTTCCGTTGCAATCCTGGTGTCAGGATTAATTACTGCCGGTAAGGCCCAAACAGTGCGTTTTATAAACGCTAACATGGTTAATGCCGGTACAGGTATTGGTGGCAACCTTTTTTCTGAAGCCGACTCAATAAGCGCCTATTTCAACAATGCTACTAGACTATATAACCTTTACGAAGCTCCCAAAGGCTCTAACAAAAGGGCGATTTATACTGCCGCGCTTTGGATGAGTGGACTAGACACTTCCGGTAATCTCCACTGTGCTGCCCAAACTGATGAGGTGTATGGCGGCGATTACTACAATGGCCCTATAACCGCCAATTATAACAGCGCTTATGATAACTACTATAAACGTGTTTATTATATTGACCAAAACGAAATAACCCATTACAGAGCCCTTAGTTTTCCGGCAAATATTACCGATGTGGATTCTGACATCCTGTTATGGCCGGCATTAGGAAACACCTACGTAGCATCACATTTCGGGCTAAGTATTGATTCGCCTTTAGCCCCGTTTATTGATGTAAACAGTAATGGCGTTTATGAACCCCTGCTTGGCGATTATCCCGCCCTTTGCGGCCAGCAGGCTGTTTTTTTCATATTTAATGATGTTCGTGGGCCACATTACGTCACTGTTTGTGGGCAAAAGCTGGGTTTTGAAATAACCGGAATGATTTACAATTACATTGATTCCTCCTCAACTGATTTCCCATTCAAAAAAAACCCTATCAACAATACTGTTTTCGCCACATATAATATTCATAACAAATCAGCATTTAATTATTCTGATTTTTTCATGACCCTTTACGAAAACCCCGATTTAGGTTGTTTTTCCAATGATCGCATTGGCTGTGACTCTGACAAAAGCATGATGTTTGTTTATAACGGAACTACGCCGGATCCCCTATATTGTCAAAATGAATACGGCTATGATAGTTTGCCGGTTTCGCACGGTACAATTTTTCTGAATCAAAGGGCAACCTACTTTTCCTATTCCCCAAACCTATTCATAGGTATCGGTGATCCTTCCCCCGTGCAATGCTCAGGATACCGCAATCTTAACACCGGCCTTTGGGCCGATGGAACTCCCTTTACCCAAGGCGCTACCGGCTATGGTGGTACTTCACCGGTTAATTATGTGTTTCCATCCGACCCCATGGATGCAACCGGTTGGTCAGAAATAACAGTTGCTGCACAGCTACCTCCCGGAGATAGAAAAATGTTTGGCGGCGTCGGCCCTATGACCTTTGCCTCCGGCGAAACAAAGCGTTTCGATTTCGCTTTTACTATTTCTTACGATTCCACCGCCACTCGCCTTAGCATTGTTGATACGCTAAAGCGCGATGCTGACCTTGTTCGGGCATTTTACAACAGCAACCTGGCTCAGTGCCTTAACCAATTACATGCTCATATAACCAGTATAGATAATAAAACAATAGCGGGCGCCATGCCTTTAAAAGTATTTCCTAACCCGGCCAACACCACCCTTTATATCAATGCCGAAACCGATATAAACAGGATACAGCTAACTGATTTACAGGGCCGGTCGGTTATCGAAAAACAACCAAACTCCTCCCAGGTATCTATCGATGTTTCACACCTCGCTAAAGGCGTCTATCTGGTAAAGGTTACCAATGGCAATGGCAATTTTGCCGTTCGTAAAATAGTGGTGCAGTAGGGCCTTCTACCACTCGCAGGCTACCTTACCCGTGCTTTTGCGGCTTTCAAGGTACTTATGCGCTTCGGCAATATCCACGGCTTTAAACACCTTGCCGGTTTGTGGTTTAAACACCCCTTCTTCTACCAGCCTTACTACATTTTCAAGGCAGCGTTTAAGGGTTTCGGGTTTATTGTCGGCTATCTTCAGCATATTCACCCCTATCAGGCTTTTCGAGTTCATCATAAACTGCGCCGGGTGGTAAATACCAAACTGTATAGCCTTGCCTAGCTGAAAAAAGATATTGTTCGAATCGCTCATCTGTGCCGCCCCGTAACAAACTATCCTGCCGCCCGATGCCAGTATTTTTATGCCCCGCTTTATAAAATCGGCCCCTACGGCGTCAAATATCACATCCACCCCGTCGCCTTTGGTTTGTTCGTCAATGTAGTCGTCAAACTCAATCTTGCTGGTATTAATTACATGGTTCGCGCCCATCTCTTTCAGCAATGCTACTTTAATATCGCTGCCGGTGGTGGCATAAATATCGCAGCCACGGTGTTTGGCATATTGCATCAGTGCCGTGCCTACCCCGCCCGCGGCTGAGTGTATCAGCACCCGGTCGCCGGGGTAAAGGTTCACCATTTCAGCGGCGCAATAATAGGCCGTGCAATACTGCGTGGTAAGCGCTGTAGCCTCCGGCAACGATAACCCCTCCGGTATTTTCGCCACTGCCCGGCTATCGGTAAGCGCATACTCGGCATAGCCCCCAAAGCGCGTCATGGCCGTAACCCGGTCGCCCTCAACCACATTCTTTACACTGCTGCCTACCCGTTCTACCCGGCCGCATACATCGTAACCTATCAGGCTGGGCATGGGGGGCGCATCGCGGTACATCCCTTTGCGGGCCATTACATCGGCAAAATTCAGCCCAAAGCCCTCAACCTTAACCAGCACTTCGCCCGGTTTGGGCACCGGCTTCGGTGTTTCGCGCAGTTCAAAAGCCTCATCCGCATCGCCGTGTTTAACTATATATATCGCCTTCATCTAATCACTGTTTTATTATCCAATATAAGCAATTCGGTTAAAAAACCTTACCTCAACCGGTAGCCGCTTAGTATTTGCCCGCAGGCTCCTTATCTTTATAGGGTAAAATCTCTCCGTATGGCTAAAATAAAATTGCAGGATATAGACACCCGTTCACCCAAAAAAGCCCACAAAGACCATTACAAAAAAGAGCTCGAAAAACTGAAAGTTAAGCTCGAGGCCCTGCAAAACCTCATGTATGCCGAGGGCAAGCACGCCCTGCTAATTATACTGCAAGGCATGGATGCCGCCGGTAAAGATGGCGTGGTGCGCAATGTGTTCGAAATTGTAAACCCCACCGGTTGCCGGGTTATTTCTTTCAAAAAACCTACCGAGCTCGAAATGAAACACGATTTCCTTTGGCGGGTGCATAACAACGTGCCCGAAAAAGGCTTTATCCATATTTTCAACCGCTCTCATTACGAAGATGTTTTAATACAACGCGTACACCAGTGGGTAAGCGAAAAAACCATTAAAGAGCGCTACGTGCATATCAATAATTTCGAAAAACTGCTGGAAGAAACCGGTACCCACATCCTTAAATTTTACCTGCATATTTCAAAAGAAGAACAACTTTCGCGCCTGCAGGAACGCATGAGCGACCGCACCAAAATGTGGAAATACAACGAAGACGACCTCAAAGAGCGCGAACTATGGAACCACTATATGAAAGCCTACCAGGATGCTATTAACCACTGCTCAGTAGCAGCGCCCTGGCATGTGGTGCCATCCGACCAAAACTGGTATAAAGAACACTACATTGCCACCAAGGTGGTCGAAACCCTCGAATCCCTGAACATGAAATTCCCTGGCTTTAAAAAGAAGGAAACAAACTTCTAAAAAGCCTGTTTTTTGTCTATTTTTTTCACTCCACTTTTATTGATTATCAATAACTTACGCAAAACGCACCCTTTGATAATCAATGAGTTATCTAAAATAGACAAATTTAGACTTTTCAGCCCCCTTTCCGGCCCCTTCGGGCCTGCCATCAAATCCCCATTTCCCATTTTTTTATCGGGGGCCAACATGTCAAAGAGCGCTATGGGCAATGCCATTAAACCAAATATATACCCGCGCCCTATCCCTTTGCAACAAAAACGCCAATTATAATCTCACATAAAATGTGTAATTACAGTTTCACTTTCCCCTCTTGAGAGGGAACTGATATATGAAAGTGGCTCAAGAGCAATAACTAATCAGTTAAAAAAAAACAACTAATTATCTGTGAAACTTAAAGCTTTAGGGTATAAAGCAAAGATTCGCTTTTCTTCATTATGGCTAATGTCAAATCGGATATTTGCTTCACCTCTATTATCGCCTAAGGGAAATGGGATAGTTTCTATTCCCCCCGGCAGGGTTTGCTGGTAGGGCCGCGCGGGGTGCGACCCTGCTAT
>DASZPC010000217.1:0-1598 GCA_035550455.1 Chitinophagales bacterium
GTATATGCAACACTTTAAACCCGGGTTGTTTTAGCGCCGCTATTTTTGAGGCAGTACATTGCCAGGCAAAAGCCTTGCCTTTGCGCTTATAAAACCTGCCGCCCTGCGGGTCGTTCCATACATCTAATTCCAGGCCGCGCACGCCAAACCGGCCCATTTGAACCGATAAAGAATCTTTACGGTAATCAATTTCATCGGGATTAAGGCCCCCCGGCAATAGCCCTGATGAATAAAGGAATTTCAAAAACCTGAAAACCGCCGGCGTGGTTTTTAAATGGTAGCTGTTATGCGTAGCCACAATCTGCACCTGGTTCATTTTCAGGTTATCGTCCAGATTATTGCCGGGGGTAAACGATAAGGCCAACAAAGCTATAAAGGGAAGGAATATGATTTTTTTCACGCTGAGGGATTTGCTTACAGTGCCCGAAGAAACTGATTTCCCTGAAAGTTAGGAAACTGCATTTGCCAATAAAGGCTAAAGGGGCAATGTAACAAAAGTCACGTGGGGGCAATAGCGCCCCAACTACCTTTGTACCGCAAACAGTATTAACAATACTCTACAATGAATTTTATAGCCAAATACAGGGCCGTGATAGCCGGAGTGATTATAGGCGGCATAGCAGGCTACCTGTATTATCATTTTGTGGGCTGTGCCAGCGGCACTTGCCCTATTACTTCAAAGCCGCTTAACAGTATGCTTTACGGCGCTGTAATGGGCGGCCTTTTTGTAAACATTTTTGAAAAAGAAGAAGAAACTAAAACCAAATAAATATGAGCATAGAAAAAATAGTAAGGGAAAAGCAAGGCACTATAGTTGATGTGCGCACCATTGGTGAATTTATGGGGGGTAATGTAGCCGGTTCAGTAAACGTTCCGCTACATGAGTTACCAGACCGCATTGAAGAACTGAAAAACATGAAGCAGCCATTAGTGCTTTGTTGTGCTTCGGGCAACCGGAGCGGGCAGGCGCAATATTTTCTTGCCAAACAAGGTATTGAGTGTTTTAATGGCGGTTCGTGGCTGGAGGTAAATTATTACCAGGCACAGTAAACCCAACAATTTTTTACGAGGGCTAATTTTCGCCCCGCAGGTGTTTACAATACCTGCGGGGCTTTTTCGTCATTAAGTGGTGTACACACTATTTCTTTCCCTCCACTCACTTTTCAGGTGGGTGGTTTTAGCGGCTATTTTATTGGCTGTTTTCCGGGCTTATAGGGGGTGGCTTGGCAATAAGCCTTTTACGAAGTTCGATAACCTGGTGCGGCACACCACGGCAACCCTAGCACATATACAATTAGTGTTTGGGCTGACCCTTTATTTCATTAGCCCGGTGGTGCATTATTTTCTAACCCACTACCACGATGCCCTGCACCAACGCGAACTTCGCTTTTTTGGCATGGAGCATAGTTCGATGATGCTGCTGGCAATATTACTGATAACACTGGGCTCTGCCTTTGCAAAGCGAAAGGTAAGCGACAAAGACAAATTCAAAACCATTGCTATTTGGTACACCATAGCGCTGTTTATTATCCTGTTAAATATCCCCTGGGCATTCTCGCCTATTGTAGCCAGGCCATATTGGAGGACGTTTTAAAAAA
>DASZPC010000218.1:0-3044 GCA_035550455.1 Chitinophagales bacterium
GATGCTATTTTTGCACCGGGCGCTATGCCGTAGTGTTCCATTATTACGCTGCTGCTGCACCAAAGCATATTGGCAGGTTTTTCTACAAGCCCCGGCTGGTAGTAGCCGTTCAACTGCATTACAAGTGCATCGGGCTTTTCAAACAGCGGGTTTATATCTTTTATTGCCACGCCGTCCACATCCAGGTAAAGGGTGGTATCAAAATCAAAATATCCTGGTAGCATTAATTTTGCCTTTGCCGGAAAAAAACTTCCTTTCGCATCGCTGTAATCTTCCCACCGCATGGGCGTTATCAGGTCAAATACTTTTTCAAACCCGGAGTGGCGTACATGTTCAAGGTTTGCCCCGCTGCCAACCAGTTGTATGGGTATATTGGGCGAAACTGCTTTTAAGCTGCATGCCATGTTTACGGCCCAGTGCATATAGGTTTCGTGGCCGGTGCAAAGCAAGGCTATGCCCTTTGTAGCGGTTGTTTGTTGCATAGGATGGTTTTAAATAATATTTTATATGTTGAGGAATGCTTTTATATTAGAGAAATGAATGCAAGGCAGGTTTTATTACTGGTGGCTGTTATTGTTATTACCGGACTGGCGGCTTGTACTAAAGATTCCACCAGTGTTACTAAAGTTCCGCCTAACGGGCAGGTGCTTTCGCCAACTAATGCCCTTGAAGGGAGTTACAGGGTTTATATAAACGACACTACCTTTTACAGTTCCGGCAGTATGTCTGCTTCGAATTATATCGATACCCTTAAGGTTGAACTACAAGATGGCAACACCATTTATGCCTGGTACGATTACCTGTCCGATACCAATAGTTGCAATGCGTTAAAACAGAACTGCCATACCTTTTGTAATTACAGCCTTGGCTATTATGTGCTTTCCTTCAGTACCACAGGCGATGATTCCATATTTCTGTTCAAAGCCGGCAGCACTAATTCTCCTCTCAATTATTATCACATCAAGGGCGCAGGAATCAAAATCCATTAATTATTTTTTAAAAAGTGGGTGGGCAACCCGGGGGCACATCCTGCAAAAGCCCCGCAGGTTAACCCACCCGGTAGGTTAGCTGAAAATACCTGCTGGCGCCGTGTACAGCGATGGGAACCAGCCCACCGGTGCAAACCACATGGCGGTGGCATCGTACACCTGCTTATCCTTGGTGCCTTCGGGCGCGGTGGCCCATGGCACAGCAAAATTGCACAGTTGGTCAAAAATCCTTATCTCATTTTCGTTGCAGTAAAAAATGGCTATGTAGGCCGTTTTAAGGTTTAACTGCGCGTAAAAATCATCGTTGGTGGCGTTAACGTTAAAATCTTTCCAGGTAATGGAACCGTTAAAGCCATCCAGCATTTTTTCAGCGCCGCAGGCTACAACGTTTTCGCCTTCCACTACGCTTGCCTTCGGAAAAGTGGCTTTAATGTTTTTAATCACTTTTACGTGGCCGGCAGTAATGGCTGTGGTCCAGTCGGTATCTGATGTAGGGTCGGGGATAGACGTCCCGGCATCAATAATGGCAATAGCCGATACCCCGCCTTTGCGGTAATTGTTGCAGGCCTGTATCACGTGGTCGGGCAGGTTGGTGCAATCGGTTGTTAATGACATGGTTTTAAAAATTGAGGTTAAAATTGGCCTGCCCCGCTTTATTGCCGGGGGCAGAATAGGCACCTGTTTGGTGGGCTTTTTAGCTGGCCCTGGTTACGAACTCCGGTGCAAATGTAAGGGCCGCAATGCCCCAATGCCTAATTTTGTGGTTACAATAACTTCACAAAAAATGTGTAATTGCACATAGCCTTTTAATTACGTATCGCTCAATAAGTTATGCGCTCAATAAAAAATGCGGGTTGTGAAAATCAGGTTTGCCGCCAAATAAAAAAGCCCCCCGCTTGTGGGCGGGGGGCCGCTGGTAACAAATACATGTTGCCAGTTACTAACCCATGAAACTTAAATCTCTTTATAGTTTACCTGCCTGCATACACAAGCAATACTTTATTCCAAACGTGCTGGTCGGTTTGCAGGCTGCTAAAATCGGGGTGCATACCGCCCATACCACCGCCGCCGCCCGGGCCGCCCATACCGCCGCCGCCATAGCCACCACCCATGCCGTTGTTGCCATATCCGCCGCCACCCATGCCTCCATTGCCGTAGCCACTGCCCATTCCACCGCCACCCATACCACCTTCCATTCCTCCACCACCACCGGGGCCGCCCATTTCGCCTGCATCGGGCATATTGCGGTTAGGCATTTCCAAAGCATTTTCAACAAAGCCTATGCTAACCGGTTTAGCGGCATCAGCAGCGGTAAGCGCATGCCCCAGTATTAATGCCAGTGGCACTTTGTATTCAATACACAGGGTGTTTAACGTATCCCAGTTAAACGAGGTATTAATGCCGTAATCGTTTTTCAAAGGCAGGTCCTGGTCGGCCACACCGGTAAAACCCTTTATGCGTAGTGTAGTTTGTTGCAACAGGGCGTGTTCCTTCATGCGGTTAAGCATATCGCGTTGCTGCATGGGCTCGGTGGGTTGTGTATTCCCTTCGCCGCCTTCTTCATTGCGCTTGCGCCATTCGCCATTGCCGCTGTGTTCCTGTTTTATGGGGAAACTAATTCCGGTGGTTTCTTTCTTTTTGCCTTTTGTATCAATCCACAAACCCATACCGGCGCGCAGCAGGCGCATTTGCGTGGCTTCATCGGTTACCTTTACGCATATATACAGGTTGGCGGTATCGTTGGCAAAAGCAAACTGCAATTTGGTAGCGCCATCGTAATACCTGAAAGGCTGCGGCCACTCGTCGGGCCGGCCATCAACAGCTACCGGCTTTACCGGGCTAAAGCTGCTTATTTGCTGGGCTGCCGCACTCGAAAAACAACCGCCGGCAATTATTAAAACTAAATACGCTTTGCTGAATATTGGCTTAATCATTGCATTGTAAAAGTGTGCAAATATGCACTTTCCATGCAAGCCAATAGGCAAAAACCTGCTTTTTCTCGGTGAATGTTAATTGCTGTTTAACAGTTGTTTTGGTAGGGCGGTTTACAACGTA
>DASZPC010000219.1:0-2741 GCA_035550455.1 Chitinophagales bacterium
ACAGATTGTAAAAGCAATCCAGGAAGAAGCCGCTGGCCGTAAGGCTGAAGGCATATTGTAGGCTTCCAACTGGCGCGAGCGTCCTGCCCTGCAAACGGGGGTGATTCGCTCGTGCCTAAACTCAAAAAAGCACCTTGCAAGATTGCTTAGTGCTTTTTGGGGTGGTGGAGCTGGTGGGAGTCGAACCCACGTCCGGATAAGTTGATGATAAACTTTCTACATGTTTAGCAGCTTATTGTTTTTCGTAAACAGGCAGGTTAAGCGGCCCGCCAACCTGTTTCTTACATCCGTCATACACCTCGCACAAAGGGGATGAGGCTTTGTGCGTGCGTCACCAGGTTTTGGTTGCTTGTGCGCTGTGTATGGTGCCTCAAGCGCAGAGCAAATAGCCGGTTAATCTCTAAGATTAAGCAGCCATGGCGTAGTTATATTCGCCGTTTAAATAATAGTGGCGTAATGGATTATGGTGGTATTACACACCCACCACATGCCGGTTTACCTTCAATGCTTCCCGTCAATACCGGTCAGCCCCATATTCAGTTTATAGTTTGCGGTTTACAGTTTGCAGTTGAAAAGCAAAAAGCAAAAAGCAATACCTGAATTTTCAAAGAACTGTGCAAAGATAGGCAAATTGGGTGCCAATATGGCTAATGGCAACTTTGGCAGGGCATTTTTTCTACATTTGAACCAATGAAAATTTGCATTTTAAAAGAAACCCGCGAACCCAAAGATAACCGAGTGCCTTTAACGCCCTCGCAATGCGCTATTTTAAAGGAAGAAAACCCCGAAATTGAGGTGTTTGTTCAATCGTGCAACTTCCGTTGCTATTCCGATGACGAATACCGCTACCATGGCATTGAAGTGAAAAATGAGTTGGCCGATTGCGATGTGTTATTGGGGGTAAAAGAAATTCCGCCTGCTTTGCTGGTGCCGGATAAAACCTATTTTATTTTTTCGCACACTATTAAAAAACAGCCGCATAACAGGGGGTTACTACGTGCCGCCCTCGATAAAAACATCCGCCTTATTGACTGGGAAACCCTTACTGACACTAAGGGCAAACGGCTAATAGCCTTTGGCCGCTGGGCAGGCATTGTAGGCGCTTATCACGCTATACGGATGATAGGGCTGAAGTACGGCATCTTCAACATCAGGCAAATGAATGAGTGCCATAATTTTGCCGAGGCCGAAAAGGAGTTTGGGCGCGTAAAACTGCCATCGCTAAAAATTGTCCTTACCGGTACAGGGCGGGTATCGCAGGGGTCGGCGTTTTTGCTGAACCTGCTTGGCATTCGCAAAGTAACCCCGCATGATTTTTGCTATCAGCAGTTTGCGGAGGCTGTTTATACTCAGCTTACCAGTGCCGATATGTTTTACAAAGAGGGGCAGGACCATTTTAATGCTGCCGATTACCATCAGCACCCGCAACAATATAAGTCGGCTTTTTACCCTTTTACCAAAGTTGCCGATGTAATGATAAATGGTATTTACTGGGACAAACGTATGCCCTGCTTTTTTACCGCCGAACAAATGCGCGAAAGCGATTTCACCATTAAAATAATAGCCGATATAACCTGCGATATTGCCCCCAATGCATCAGTGCCATCCACCTTGCGGCCTTCGGGTATTGCGGCGCCTTATTTTGGTTATGATGCGGCTACCGGGACCGAGGTAAAACCCTTTGAGCAAAATTCGATAGATGTGATGGCTATTGATAACCTGCCTAACGAACTGCCCCGCGACGCCTCGGAAGATTTTGGCAATATGCTGATGAGCCGTATTATACCCGAGTTGAAACGGGGGCAAAGCGACATACTTGACCGGGCTACTATTGCCCAAAATGGCGCCCTTAACACACCTTATTTGTACTTGGCCGATTACGCAGCAGGAGGGTAGGGCATATCGGGGTTTATTACAATGTTAAGCAGGTCGTTTTCAATTTTTTCTTTGTGCAGTGGCGTTCCTTTTACCAAGGGGGCTTTCATCCCATCCTGCAAAAGGTGGTCGGTATAAAATGCCCGGGCTTCGTCCCACAGGTTTTGCTCGGTAAAGTATTCAAAGGTGGTGGCCCCCCCCTCTACCATTACCGATTGTATATTGCTGTCGTATAAATGACGCAGCAGTTGCGGCAATATGTTTTGCGAAAAATTAAGTTTTACAAAACGCAGGTTTTTATCGGCCAGGTTGGTTACGTTATTGTAAATGATTACATCGGCCCCCGGCCTGAAAACCCTTAACGAAAGCGGCAACGAAAGCTGCCTGTCAATAATAATGCGGGTGGGGTTTTTCCCTTCCGTCAACCTTACGTTTAGTTCGGGGTCATCAATTTCAATGGTACGCCTACCGGCCAGTATAGCTTGCTCCTGGCTGCGCCATACATGCACCAACTTCCTCGATTGCTCGTTTGTAAACCAAAACTGGGCGCCATTAGCGGGCGCCATAAACCCATCGGCACTTTGCGCCCATTTAAGTATTACATAAGGCCTTTGCTGGGTAAAAAAGGTAAGGAAACGACGGTTCAGAAAATCACATTCCTTTCGCAACACACCGGTGGTTACTTCAATACCCGCCTCGCGCATCATTTTAATACCCTTGCCGGCCACCTGTGGGTTAGGGTCGGCGCTGCCAATTACCACGCGGGGTATTTTTGTATTTACAATAAGTGTTGAGCAGGGAGGTGTTTTGCCGTAATGCGCGCAGGGCTCCAGGTTTACATATAATGTACTTTGGGGCAGTAGTGC
>DASZPC010000220.1:0-15329 GCA_035550455.1 Chitinophagales bacterium
AGCCCATTTGCTTAAAAAAGCTATCGAGCAAAACGGTGTTGGATTTATCAATATTTTCTGGCTGCACCATTTCGCGATAAGAGGATTCGCCAATTTCGTTTTCGATATTGGGCGGCACTTTAGCGGCTATCATTTCGGCAATATTGGGAAGCAATACAAAGTAGAAAAGGGAGACTAAACCTATAGCTGCCAATACCAGTGTTGCCACCCCTTTAAAACCCGATTTGAAAAGCGCCTGGTAAATACTTTTATGGAAGCGCGCCTTGGGGTAGGCCACTTTGAGGGCTATTTCGAAGGTAGAGTCTTTTACCTCGAGTTGCTGAAAGGGGACTTCGCCGTAGCGGAGGATGACGGTTTCGTTTTCGGCAAAATCGGTTTTGTGTATTTTGTCGGGTTCCCACCGTTGGAGTTGCTGGCCTGTGGCGGGGTCGGTATAATGGATTTCGATGTAATTATCAGCAAGAATAACCATAGCTGTAAAACCTGCCGATGATTTGCCATTGAAATATTTACCTCGAAAAGTGCTCATGATTCAAATTTAGAAGAAGGGTTTAGTTTTCAGGTTTATTGCCCGGCACAGCAAATTGTAATACCACCGCTATTACCAGGGATGGAATACCCACTACAAGCATTCTTTTAGCGCCGGGGAATTTTTCGAGATAGAAGAGCAGGCCAATGATAATTATAGCCACTGAAAAATTACGGGCGTAATTTAAAGTGCGTTCAAAAGGGGTGGTATATTCCGAAAATAAACCCGTGAGAATATAATAGATAGCCAGTAAACCCATACCTGCTATAAGCATAGGGGTAGCAATGGTAACTTCGCAATAGCGCAGAACTAAAGCAGCCACCGAAATGATGATGGCTGCCAACTGCAATTTTTCTAAAGCAGATTTGAGTTTTTCCATATTTAAAAGTCGAGGCCGATATCGAGCATGCTTAACAAGTCATCGCCGGTGGCATCGGTGTAAATATCTTCAGTTTGAACGACAGTTTCAGCATTAAATGCACCCTGTAACTCAACATTATCAATTACCATACGCATATTGCGCAAAAGGGCCCATGGGGTGCCAATGCCGAGGGTAAACAGAATAAGAAAGTAATTGGTGATGCCTACTACAAAAATATCGCCGGCACCGAGTTGCGAGTTGAACTGAAATTCCTGTCCGTCCTGTTCAAGGCTCATGTTATTAATGTGGAAGTGATTAAGGTTACGTACCCACCAAAAGGTATAAATACCGAGGGTTATTATACTAAGAAAAATGCCACTTAAATTAACCAGGAAGAGGTCAGAGCCTGTACCTTTAAAATTGAGTTTGACATTGCCGAGGCGGACATGGTCGGTTACATACTTACGCATGTTAACGGAGAACCAACTGCCATAAATGCCCAGCGTAATGATGGTAAGGAAAATGCCTTTGAAGTAAATACCGAGCAGTTCGCGGAGGTTGCCCCTGTAGCCGAGGTTGATACCGCGCCATGTAGTGCGGCTCATACGGTAACGCAGGCTGCCATGTATGGCCAACGGAATGATAAGTAAAATACCGAGCATGTAAATAAGTGCGCCTATGAATACCATGCCGGGGTTATGGCCTACCTGGAAAACTGCGTTGATAATAAGCAAGGCCACGATAATAATAACCGCTTTGATAAAGCCCCTGAACATTTCTTTGCCGGTACCATGAAAGGCAAAACGGCTACCTGCAAATTCGGTTTCGCCGTAAAGATATTGCAGGGTTTTTGCCCTGGCCCAGGGGTAGTAAATGCCAAGTGTGAGAATAATAAGTAGTGCATTAACCAGTAAAATGCTAAAGTATTTACCGCCATCGCCGTAAAACTTAGCACGGGTTGGGATGATTTCCATAGTGTGTGGGTTTTAAATTCGCTGAATTAAGGGGGTAAGGTATATTATATAATTGATGTATCAAAAATTATATTTTATCCGCAATAGAACTGTGTTGATAACCATTGTGGGTTAAAACAGGTCGGTAATAACCTGGTAAATTTCCCACCAGCTTTCCATGTAAGAACTGCGTTGCAGGTTAAATTCTACTTCTATTGATTCGTTTTTAAACCTGCGGCCTTTTTGCTTTTGTATTTTGTAGGTAACGGTGCAGGCTGCGTGGGCATAGCCGTTTTCTTTATCAATATCAGTACGGTCAAATTCAACTTCTACAAATTGTATATCATTAAATGAACTTTGAAAAACATCTACGCGGCCTTTAAAATCCTCCAGGTCCAGTGAAAGTCCCAGGGCATCTTTCATTTCTTCGCTAAAATATTCATCGAAGAAGTTTCCTTTTTTAGTGAATATGAATTGCAGCGCCGTGCGCACAGCATTTTGCACATCGTATTTGGCATTGGGGTGAAATTCTTCGTAAATGAACTGGTTGGTCCAGCCCTTCATTTTCACGTTTTCAATTTCGTGTTTAAAAAGTTCTTCGGTAACAAAACGATAAATTTCACGTTCGGGCGTATCGGCCAAAACGCTGAGCGAAACGCCGTTTTTCGCCATTAACTTCATCAGGCGCTTTAATTCGGGTTTTACTTCGCGGTCGCTAAGGTCGTTTACGTGGTTGTATTCGGGCTCGCCAATAAATTTATATACACTGGTTGTGCTGGCATTTTCGTGTAGTTTGTGGAAGTTGATAATTTGTTTTAAAAACTGGTTCTCCACTTCGGGCGGAATATCTTCGCTACCCATAAAGTTTCCGCCAAATTCAGCCATCATTTTCAGCTTCATCAGTTCATTTTCAGTACCAATATCTTCCTTCGTTTTCTTTTTCTGTCGTTTCTTTGCCATGGTTTGAAATTAGTAAATAAACGCTAATAGCATTAACGCTATACCTTGCAATATTGTTTGAAGCGTTATCATTATATTCAGTTATGCTGAGAAAACTTTTTGCCCCCAGCCCTTTTACTATTTTTTATGTGGTATTCGCTTATATATTGGCTTTTGCCCTGTGGTGGGCTTACCTGCTTTATGAAAAAAACGAAACCGCTTACCACGAAAAAGTAGAACTAAACAGCATTGAATACAAGCGTGATAACCCACACGGCGATTATACCACCACCGACAGCTACCTGCAAATACATATTAAATACGAAAGGCAAAAACTAATGATTGTGGGCGAGGGCAGCGTGTTTATTGTATTGCTGTTATTGGGGTTAATGATGGTGCGCAGGGTTTTTGTGCGCGAAATGGAACTGGCAGCACAACAAAGAAATTTTTTGCTTTCGATAACGCATGAGCTGAAATCGCCGGTATCAACAGTAAAGCTATCGTTACAAACGATGTTGAAACGGAAGTTGGAGGCGGAGCAGGCTAATAAACTGGTAAATAATTCGCTGGTGGATATGGACCGGCTGGAGTCGTTGATTGACAATATACTTTTTGCTGCGCGGATAGAGCGCGATGAGCCGGGCTTTGCGAATGACGAAATCAATATATCCGAAATAGTAAGCCAATCCACAGAACGGGCCGGGCAAAATAAAAAGGGGATTACAGTAAATGCAGAAGTGATGCCAGATGTATTTTTGCATGCTGATGCTATAGGGTTTACATCGGTGGTAAATAACCTGCTTGAAAATGCCATTAAATATTCGGGCACAGGGAAAAGTGTAAGTGTAAAATTAAAGCAGGAAGGGCCGCTGGTAACTATGCTGGTAGCCGACGAGGGCATAGGTATTGCCCAGAAGGAACGGAGCCGGATATTTGAAAAGTTTTACCGGGTAGGAAGCGAAGATACCAGAAACACTAAAGGCACAGGCTTGGGGCTATACATAGTAAAACGGTTTGTGGAGATATACCGGGGCCATATAAGTGTGGAAGATAACCAACCAAAGGGTACAGTGTTCAGGGTTAGTTTTCCGGTGGCGGGTTGATAAATGGGATGTGATTTTACATTTCTGTGACAGAAGATGTAATATTTTGATGTAATATTATGAAGGGATTGGAATTGATTGAACAACGCAAAAATTACGAATATGGTTTCGAGAATACTACTTGTTGAAGATGAGGAGAACCTTCGGGAAGCCATTAAAATGAACCTAGAACTGGAAGGTTACGAAGTGGAAGTGGCCGATACAGGTACTGTGGCATTAAAGAAGGTGCATGAACAACGCTTTAACCTGATAATACTGGATGTAATGTTGCCTGAAATTGACGGTTTTACGGTGTGCCAGAAAATAAGGATTGATGATACCGATACCCCCATTTTGTTTCTTACAGCCAAAGATACCAGTCAGGATAAGGTGAACGGGCTTAAGCAGGGAGCTGATGATTACCTGACCAAGCCATTTAACCTTGAGGAATTGTTGCTACGCGTAAAAGTGCTGATTAAGCATAGTGTAAGAGGCAAGCGCGAAGGGGAGCATATGAAGCAGTATAAGTTTGGCGCTAACGAGGTGAATTTTTTAACCTTTAAAGCCAAAGGTGTAAGCGGAACAGAACATACGCTAACCAAAAAGGAAATATCGCTGCTGAAATTATTGATTGACCGGAAAGGTACAGTGGTATCGCGCACGCAAATATTGCAGTTTGTATGGGGCTATGATATTTACCCCAGCACCCGCACCATTGATAATTTTATAATGACCTTCCGCAAATATTTTGAACCGGATCCATCAAACCCCCGGTTTTTCCACTCGGTAAGAGGGGTGGGATATAAGTTTACGGAAGAGGGCTAAAAGGCCGGAACGGCTAATTACACATTCAATGCGTAGTTATAGTTTGCCTTTATGTTGCATAAGGGGTTGTTGGTGTTGTGTATTTGTTTTGTATGAGTACCAAGTGCAGTGTGCCATTTCTGCCATCTACCAATTATTCCAGTATAGCTAAGTGTTTGACAATCAGTGGAGGAACTATTCGTCTCTCCAAAGTGAATAATCCGCTAAAAATCAATTAGTTATACCGTCTACCGGCTCTAAAAAGCCATTGTAGATTATTTAAAATGGGTCTATTTACGAGCAAGTTTTTGGGCCAGGATTAACGGCTATACAATGTAAAACAGGCTTGTCCGTCAATCAGTCAAATATTTATTTAGTTTTGCGCGCTCGAAACTGAAAAAGGCACAAGGAAACGGAAAATAATGATGAAGAATAAAGAAACGGTTATTGGTTGGGCCCTTATAATCGTACTATTAACCGGCTACCTGTTCTATTCAAACAAAAAGTTTGCAGAGGACCAAAAGAAGCGGAAGGAAAAGCAAAAAACGGAACAAGCCCAAAAAGCGAAAGAAAACGGGAGTGACACTGCAACCGCTCAGGCCCCCGCCGGACAAAACAATGCCAAATTAAGCCCTTCGAATGAAGTGGCCCCGGTGCCGGTTACCGATACCGCAGGAGGAAAACTGGCTTCGGAATTCGGCGCTTTTGCAGGATCGGCTACCGGGCAGGAGCAATTATTTACGCTGGAAAATGAGGTACTGAAACTAACACTCAGCAATAAGGGCGGGCAAATTAAAAGCGTAGAGTTAAAGCAATATAAAACCTGGGATAAAAAGCCCCTTATACTTTTTACCGACAGCACCAGCAGCCTTGGCTACCAGTTTTTTATTGACAGCAACCGTACCATTGATACACGGCAGTTTTACTTTAAGCCTTTTGGCGAATCGTTTACGGTGTCGGGTGATTCGAGCAAGTCGTTCTCGATGCGCTTGTATGCCGGAGATGGCAGGTATTTTGAGGAGACTTATACTTTAAAGGGCAATTCGTACCTGTTTGATTACAGCGTAAACCTGGTAGGGTTAAACAGCCTGATACCACAGAATAATACGTTTTTGAGCCTTAACTGGGATGATAACCTAACCAGCCTTGAGCAGAATATAGACCTGGAGAGGCGGTATTCGGCGCTTTACTATAAGTATAACCAAAGCGATGTAACACACCTTGACGAGGGCAAAGAGAATGATGAGTTTGTATTTAATGCCCCATTGGAGTGGGTTTCGTACAAACAACAGTTTTTTAATGTAACACTTTTCAGCAAAGGCGAATTTCAGCGTGGCAAACTCAGCTCGCATTTTGACAAAGAGAATAAACTGCATGTAAAGGATTACCATGCTAACCTTACCCTGCCTTATCAAAGTGCTGATAAGGTATCGTATTCGTTTAAATACTTTATTGGGCCCAATAACTTTAACATGCTGGCGGGGCTTAACCGTGACGTTGAAAGCATAATTAAGCTAAGCCCTGATTTTTGGTTGTTTTCGTGGATACGATATATAACCCGCTTTATAATATGGGTGTTTAGCTGGCTGAATAAAACACACCTTAACTACGGTATCATCATTTTACTGATGACGCTGATTTTGAAGCTGGTTTTGCACCCGCTTACTGCCAAGAGCATTGAAAGCGCGGCGAAAATGAAAATACTGACGCCAGAACTTACAGCCCTGAAAGAAAAATATGGCGATGACCAGACAAGGATAGGACAGGAGCAAATGAAGCTTTACCAAAAGGCCGGGGTAAGCCCGCTGGGCGGTTGCTTACCTATGCTGATACAGATGCCTATCCTCATGGCTATGTATTACTTCATACAAAATTCGATTGATTTCAGGCAACAATCGTTTTTGTGGGCGCATGACCTATCGAGCTACGATTCGATAGTAACATTTAAAACCATGCTGCCTTTAATTGGCAACCATATCAGCCTGTTTACTATATTAATGACCATTACATCGGTGCTACAGGCGGTGATGAACAACCAGATGAACGCTATGGCCAATCAGCAACCGGGCATGAAGTATATGCCTTATGTAATGCCGGTGATGCTGATGTTTATGTTTAATAGTTTTCCGGCGGCGCTAACGTATTATTACCTGTTGCAAAACCTTTTAGGTGTTGGGCACCAATGGGTGATACAGAAGTTTTTTATAAATGATGAAAAGCTGCGCAAGCAAATAGAGGAGAATAAAAAGAACCCCAAACCTGTATCGGGTTGGCAAAAGAAACTCTCCGATATGCAGCGCGATGCTGAACAACGTGCCAAACAGCGCAAATAAGCAGAAAGGTATGTATCTTATTTTAACCGGTATTTGGCGTACCAGAAAAGTGTAACCGGTAGGAGTTTGTGATGAAAAAGTGCCGAACTTTGCCAGTATTAATGCTGTGGCAGCCAGTTTCAGGTCAAGTAATTGTTTACAAATCAATGACAAATTATTAAAGCTGCTTTCGCGGCGTTTCAAAAAAACAGTTACTTTTGACGTTCAAATTAATTTATAACCAACATAAAAAACGCGATAACAAATGAAAAAGCTTTTACTTCTGTGTGCGTTTGCTGCAACCGGCATAATTTCGTTCGGGCAAACAACATACGGCGATATCAGGACACAACTGCGCTTATTGCAGGATAAACCGATGGTACTGCCGAACAGTACACCGGTGTATCATAATGTGCGCCAAAATAATACCAGCAAGTCACTCCGCTCGCAGCGTTCGTTGCTGAATTCGCAACGGATAGGCAGCGCCGGTAACCTGCTTACCATTATTGAAGGTGTTTGTAACCAGATGGATGTGATAGATTCGCTGAATGCAGTAATGTTTATTCACCGTAACGATGATGTTCTTTTTGCAGGAACAAACGTATCGCAATACAGGATTGATCAATCAACTGACCGTGGTAATACATGGACTTCAAACATAGGCCCATTGAGTACTGACCCGCTAATAGGCAATACCACAGGCCCTGATTACTATTTTGGCCGTTTCCCCCAGGCAGTGCTTTGGAACCCTGCCGGTAATAATACCGCCTCGAACGTAAAAGTGGTTTACAACGGTACTTACCATAACGATAACGGTAGCAATACCGGTAGCTGGGCAGGACAAATTGTTGGCCGTGGCGATTTATCGGGCAATGCAGCGGTATTTAACGACCATTTAAACGAAATTAATGGCGGCCATACCAGCATTGCAGGTGGTATGTGTAAAGGTATACCCGGCACTTTTTGGGCTATTAACCAGGATTTCAGCGGTACTTTTGCATCGAACGATCAAATTACCAATGGCCTTATTGTAGAAAAAGGTGTTTGGAACTCAGGTTCAGGTGATGTTGACTGGACTGAAACCACTATTCCTGTAACTTTTGCCCAGTATGATGCCAGCGGCCAGGGTACTTATAATGGTACCGCTGCTACTTCTTTCAATATCGCTTTCGACCCATCGGGCCGCTATGGCTGGATTTCGTGCCTTGGCGATGTTACACAAGATGCGGACAGCGTTTATGACCCTATTTTCTGGAAATCGGTTGATAGCGGCGCTACCTGGACCGGCCCTATCCATGTTGACCTTAACGATATTCAAGGTGTAGTATCGGCAATGAACCCTAACCTTAGCCTGAACGTTACCGGTGGAAGTATTGAGCCTGCTACCTTGAACCCAACTACTGCATTTGAAGCCGACCTTTCGGTAGATGCTAATGGAAACCCACATCTGCTTACAACCGTAGGCAGCGGCACTGAATACTCTATACAGGATGCCGGTTATGATGTATGGGATATTACTTACAACTCTAACAACCAAAGCGGTTGCCAGTGGTATGGTATACACCTTGCAAAAATTAATACCTTGCGTGGTACATTCAGCAGCGATGCCCCTCAGCAAACTGAAGATAACCGTCCGCTTATTTCGCGTAGCCCGGATGGTAACAAACTGTTCTTCTTCTGGAATGAGAGTGATGCCAATTTCCTTGGTTCAGACAACAACGACGTGCCTAACCTGTTTGGAAGGGGCGTTGATGTTGCCAGTGGCAAAATGACCCAACTTTACAACTTTACCGGTGGCGATAGCCTTTGGGGCGGCCAAACCGAAACCTTACTTGGTGGTGTATTTGGTGGTTCTATTTTCCCTGAAGTAAGCCAAACCTGCCTTGTAAACGGCGGTAACTACAATATTCCGATAGTGTTCACACAGGTTGATTACAACAATATTTCTGGTGGCCTTGGCAGCAGTGTTAACCCAGCCGCTTTTTGGTATGTAAATAACATGAATGTTCCAGCTTCGGATTTCACTTCTCCAATTGACCAGGTTGCCCCTACTATTACCCTTAATGGTATGGATACCGTTTATGTGCATGTGAATACTGCCTATGCCGATTCTGGCGCTACAGCTTTCGATTGTTTTGATGGTTCAATTACACCAACCGTTGTAAACGTACCTGATACCAGCCAGTTAGGTGTTTATTACGAAATGTATATTGCTACTGATGCTGCCGGTAACAGCGACACTGTAACACGTGTTGTATTTGTAGGCGACATACCAAGCGCAGACTTTAACTTTACACCTACATCTCAGGCTAACCGTATTCAGTTTTTTGATGCCAGTTCGAATTATCCTACCACATGGACATGGGATTTTGGTTACCAGGGTAACGGCAGTTCGCTGCAAAACCCAATATTTACTTTCCCTGCCATTAACGATTACAACGTTTGTTTAACTGCCAGCAATGTGTTTGGCACATCGGCACAAAAATGCCGTACGGTGAGCATTACATCATTAGGTACTGCCATTAATGATGTTGACCTTGATGCGAGCATTAAGGTTTCGCCAAACCCAACCAGTGGTGTTGTTAACTTAACCTTTACATCGAACGCTACTCCTAACTTTACCGTATCGGTATACAATGTATTGGGCCAGGAAGTAATTGGCGCTAATAACTACCATGCCGGTACTACCAATGTTAGCCTTGATTTGAGCAGCTTTAACGCCGGCGCTTACTTTGTTAAAATTCAAAGCAATGCAGGCACTGTAGTTAAAAATATAGTGCTGACACATAGCAAATAATTAACCTTACAATTTTTGATAAACAGGGCTACTGCAAAACAGTAGCCCTGTTTTTTTTGCATAGGGCAGGTACATGACTAAAAACAGGATATAAGAAATGCAAAACAATAGGGGCGAAAGAATGTTTTTTATCAATTTAGCACTGCAAAATCAGATGATATGAAAAGTGTTTTAAGATTGTTGATAATTGGATGTTTCCCGATAACTGGTGTAATGTACCTTGTAAGTTGCAATGTAAAAACGGCAAAGGTGGCATTGGACATATCGGCGGCGCCTTTTGATAAGCTTTCGGATTACCACTTTTTCACCGGTACTATGAGCGATTTGAAACCCAATGCCAGGGTGGTGCCCTATGATTTGAATACCCCTCTTTTTACCGATTATGCCCATAAAGCCCGTTTTATATATATACCCGATGGCAAAACAGCCCAATATGATACAAACACTGTGGTTCAGTTTCCAGTAGGATCCTGTTTGATAAAGAACTTTTATTACCCAGATGATTTCAGGGTAAAAGGCGGCAAGAAAAAGATAATTGAAACGCGCTTACTGGTTCACAGGGCCGATGGATGGGAGGCAATGGTATATGTGTGGAATGACGACCAAACAGAGGCCATGCTGGATAATACGGGCGAAATAAAAACTATCTCGTGGACCAACTACGATGGCAGCCATAAAACTGATGAGTATGTGATACCCAATAAAAACCAATGTAAAGGTTGCCATTGGAGCAATACTGCGGCAATTACACCCATAGGGCCCAAGGTGCGCAACCTGAACCGTGATTTGAATTATGGTGATATTACCGAAAATGAGTTAGCGCATTTAACCAAACTAGGCATGCTAACAGGCGCCCCATCGCCATCGGAAGCGCCAAAACTGGCTGATTGGTCAGATTCTGTTCATTATAGCCTGAACGAGCGGGCAAGGGCTTATTTGGATGTTAATTGCGGGCACTGCCATAACCCGAAAGGGCCTGCTTACACCTCGGGGCTTTACCTGAATTACGATAATAAGAGTATTCCCAACCTTGGTTTCTGCAAACCGCCGGTTGCCGCCGGAAAAGGTACGGGTGCCCGTTTATATGATATTGTTCCAGGCCATCCTGATGAATCAATTTTAACCTACCGTATTAGTTCGGTAGAGCCGGGAATAAGGATGCCTGAATTGGGCCGTAGTATGGTACATGCCGAAGGAGTAGAACTACTAACACAGTGGATAGCCTCTATGCCACCCAGCGAATGTAAGGCTCAGAACGAATAAGCATGATTTTTACATGTAAGCATGGTCGCTGTGGTCTTTTTTGTATTGACGCTCAATGCCTTTTTTGGCAATGTTTACAAGAAAGTGTTTGAAAGGGGAAAGCGCTTTCATTTTTGGGTTACTTCCATGCTTCCTGAACCTATCAAAATAGGCCTTCATGTCTAAAACCGCAAATGCTGCACAAGTATTATGGTCTAAATAATTGCTAATGTTATCCAGTTTAATGTCCTTTATGCCATTTGCAGTCATATGATCATAGACTGATATTGAGTTGTGGTAATTTACTTCGCGGTCACCTTCGCAAAAACAAAGTTGTACCGGTGCTTCAGGCTTCCAGTTTGTAAGGTTATTTTCCTTTAAACGTTCGAGGAATGCAAAGTTAGGGTCATCTTTGAATTTTTTTACATATTCTGGTAATATCACATCGCTTGGTACTTTCGGCATTATCTTGTCAAGGTCATCGTAAGTTTTGCTTCTTACATCGCCAAAAAAGCCCGGTAACAACGTATCGAAGGGCGCCCTGAATACGGAATAAATATTCTTGGTATCAAAAATGTGATAAGCCTCTTGGTATGATACAATAAGGTAGGGGAGATAAAAAGGCCGGGGATAAGGCTGGAACATGTATTTCGCCTGCTCGCCAGTCATGTCGTAAGCGCCAGACATTGGCGATGTAGCTGTAACTTTAAAGCGGGGATCGTGCTGGGCTTCGATATATTTTTGGGCTGCAAACGAAGCATGTCCACCCTGCGAATAGCCGGTTAGGAAAAGCTGTCCGTTGGTTTCTATATGCAGGTCTTGTTTTAATTCTTCAACAGCATAAAGCATGTATAAAAAAGCCATACCCTCGCTCCAGGCGTGCTGGTATAAATGGGGGCCGTCACCTTTGCCAAGCCCGTAATAATCTGGATATAATGAAAGATAGCCATCGGCAGCAGTACCAAGGCAAATTCCCTGTTGTGCATCATTATCTGAAATGTCGCGTTTTTTCTCAATTTGCGTTCCGTGGCCGAACATCAAGGTGGCCATTTTTTGCCCTTCTTTCATTTTGGGTACATAAACAATGCCCGAACAATTAATCCAGGTACTGCTGTCAATCCAGGGCGCTTTGTAAATTACCTCGTAAATATCCACCGGGTAACGCACAGGCAATGCCAGTTTGGGTATATGGTGTTTCCGCCAAAGTGCACTAAGCGTTTTTTTACTGTGGCTTTTTACCAGAGTATAGTTTACCAAATATTTCGAAGGGGTGTTTTTGAAAGCGAAGCTGTTAAAGGTAAGCAGCACGCTTAAAATAATAGTGAGAAAATATTTCATTTATACCGCTGGTTTTGAAGACTACGAAATTAAGAAATTAAATATCCTTAGAGCGGTTTTTAACTTGAATGTTACATTATTTTTGAGAGTAAATTTCGCTGTAGTTTTAGCAAAAGGTTACTTACCCTTAAACTCGGGTTTACGCTTCTCAACAAAAGCTGCCATTCCTTCTTTTTGATCGGAGGAGGCGAAGGTGAGGTAAAAGTTTTTACGCTCAAAAACCAATCCTTCGTCAAGCGTTGAATTGAAAGCATTGTTTACCGATTCCTTGGCAAGCTTTATAGCTACCGGCGATAGTTTTGCGATTTCGCTTGCCAGCTTTTTTGTTTCATCAAGCAGCAATTCAACCGGAACGATTTTGTTTACAAGTCCGGCAGCAAGCGCCTCTTCAGCCGAAATAAATTTGCCGGTTAACACCATTTCCATTGCCCTTACCTTGCCTATGGCCCGGGTTAAGCGCTGTGTGCCGCCTGCACCGGGCATAGTACCTATTTTAATTTCAGGTTGGCCAAACCTGGCAGTTTCTGAGGCTATAATCATATCGCAGGTCATAGCCAATTCGCAACCACCACCAAGCGCAAAACCAGATACAGCAGCAATAATAGGCTTCCGGGTTTTCTTAATCTGGTCCCAGGTGCTAAACTGGTCAATGTTCAACATATCAATAGCAGTGGCATCGGCCATTTGCTTAATATCGGCCCCGGCGGCAAACACTCTTTCGCCACCGGTTAGTATTATTACACGCACCTCATCGTTATCATCCAGTTCCCGCAGGGCATCGCGTATTTCCAGCATTACCTGCCGGCTAAGCGCATTTAATTCCTTGGGGCGGTTTAGTTCAATCAGCGCAACAAATTTTTCTGCCTGCGGGTTAATCTTTATAAATTCAAAAGCCATAGTTTGTGTTATTAAAGTTGGGAATATTGCAAAGGTAATTTTTACTGTTTATGAAAACCGTTCCATCACTTTTTTTGCGCCTATGCTTGTGTAGTAGCCAATAATAATGCCCAACAAAGCCCCACAGGCCACATCAATAGGGTAATGCACGCCCACATACACTTGCGATAATGATACGGCAGCAGCCCAAAGCATCAATAGAGGAACATACAATCGCTTATTTTTTACAAAGGCGCATATAAAAGTGGCTATGGCAAAATGGTTGGCCGCATGTGATGACACAAAACTATACCCATTACCGCAGTGGGCAATTACCAACCTTACCGACGCCATTAACGCCGGGCTGTTGCAAGGCCGCAGCCGGTGGAAATAAGGTTTGATGAGCGAACTGCTTATTTGATCGCTTAACAGGATGGTTAATCCGGCAAAGGCAAGTAGTACCCAAATATTGCGCTTGTAAGTTTTAAAAAAGAAAAATGCAATGATTACATACAACGGCGCCCATGTTAGCTTTTCGCGCAGTATGGGGCACAAAAAATCAAGCACCGGGCTGGCACACTGCTGGTTTATAAAGTAAAAAATAAGCCGGTCGTAATGCCTTAGGGTTTCAATCATTGTTGACTACTTTTTTTTGCGCTATTAAAATAAGCCTTGCCGACGTGGCCGGGGTAAATGCGTTTAATTCATAATCGCCATAAGTTTTTTGTAACTCTAAATTTGCAACTGCCAGCATTTCTTCAAACTTATACCGGTTAATTACTTTCAGGCACTCGTGGTATTGGTGGTCTTCTCCATTAGCCAAAAACTCAATTTGCTTGGTAATAAAACCATCTTCCACTCTTTTTTGAATATGGAATTGTGTTTCGCCCCGCTGCACTATTTCGCGGCTTTTTATGTTTTTAATGGCATACTCTGTATTAATATAATCAAGAATCAAAGTGCCGCCGGGTTTTAATGCAGTAGCGAAAGCGCATATAGTAGCAGTATCGTCGGCATCATCATCAAAATACCCGAAGCTGCTAAAAAGGTTTACCACATAGTCGAATTTATTGTTGGCATAAGCCTGGCGCATATCCCAAACGTCAAATTTCAAATGGTCGTTCTCAAACTGTTTGGCGTAGGCAATACTATTTTTTGAAAGGTCAATACCGGTTACATCGAAACCCAGAGCAGCAAGTGTTTTTGAATGGCGCCCTTTGCCACAGGCCGCGTCAAGAATGCTGGCCCCAGAGGGGATTTTTTCCTCTTCTACCAGTGCGGAAATAAATTTCACTGCCTCTTGTTGGTCGCGGTTAGCATAAAGGAGGTGGTAATAGGGGGAGTCGAACCACTCTTCGTACCAGTTTTTTTCTTCCATTTTATAATTAAGTGGATAAATTCAGTTGAACGCCGCTTTCTTAAAACGCGAAATTTATACATTTGCGTCCCCAAAATAAAAAAACTCAGTTCGGAGATTTAAGCTTATTCCATATTTTGTAAACAAAACCATTCCTTTTGACACTCATTAAATCAATTTCCGGTATTCGCGGCACTATTGGCGGTAAACCCGATGTTAATCTAACCCCGGTTGACATTATGAAGTTTACTATTGCTTTTGGCAAATGGGTGAAGAAAAACAGCGGCATAAATAAGGTGGTTATTGGCCGCGATGCACGCATAAGCGGCCCCATGGTTAGTAGTATTGTTTCGGGGGCGTTGCAGTCAATTGGCATACATGTAATTGACCTTGGGCTTTCAACAACGCCTACGGTAGAGTTAGCAGTAACTGATGAAAAAGCCGGTGGTGGTATTATAATAACTGCTTCGCATAACCCCAAGCAATGGAATGCGCTTAAGCTGTTAAATCAGCTGGGCGAGTTTATTTCAGCCAAAGCAGGAGAGGAGGTGCTTGAACTGGCTAAGGAAACTGAAACTAAGTTTGAAGAGGTAAACAATATAGGCACCTATACTGAAAAGGCAGATTATATTGATAAGCACATAGCCAAAATACTGAAGCTAAAACTGGTGGATACAGAGGCTATAAAAGCAAAGAATTTTAAAATAGCTGTTGATTGCGTAAACAGCAGCGGCGGAAT
>DASZPC010000221.1:0-11959 GCA_035550455.1 Chitinophagales bacterium
GCCAAACGTGCCGGTAACGAGTTTGTGTATCAAATGCTGGCATTGCAAAACATACAGGTAATGAATACCTACGGAGTGAAAAAAATAGTAACCACCTGCCCGCATTGCTTTAATATTTTGAAGAATGAATACCCATCGCTGGGTGGGAATTATGAGGTAATACACCATTCGACATACCTGCAACAACTTATTAATGAAGGCAAAATAAAACTGGCCGAAGGCGGCTCGTTTAAGGGCAAGAAAATTACTTACCATGACTCCTGCTACCTGGGCCGCGCCAATGAGATTTACGAGGCGCCCCGCAAGGTGCTTGAACTGCTGGACGCTGAACTGGTGGAAATGAAAAGCTGCCGCACTAAAGGCCTTTGTTGTGGCGCTGGCGGTGCGCAAATGTTTAAGGAAGACGAACCCGGCACTAAGCGTATTAACATTGCCCGCACCGAGGAGGCCCTTGAAACCGGGGCTAATGTTGTGGCTGCTGCCTGCCCGTTTTGTAATACGATGCTTACCGATGGTGTAAAAGCCAAAGACCAACTAGCCGTAAAAGTGTTTGACATTGCCGAACTGATTGCCGCCGGGCAAGGGCTGGAGACGCTGAACCTGGGGTAGTTCATTACTGTACTACTTCTTCAGGCTGTTTATTTTCACATAAATGTGAAGTTATAGTTGCTTATAAACTTGCAAAGGGGTAGGGTGCTGTTGTATTTTTATAAAGCACAGGTATAATTGTGCTAAAGTTCTTTGAAATAGAGTTTTGCTTTTAAAACGGCTGCTTTTGGTAGCCTGTGGCGTGAGCTGAATTGTCTAAATTTGTCTATTTTAGATAACTGGTTGATAATCAATGATGCGTTTTTTGTAACTTATTGATAATCAAATTTTCTAAGTAGAAAAAAGGGGCGAAAATAGATGTTTTTTATCCGATTAAAACATAGCCGGGCAATGGCCAGGGTGCGGCTTTTTGCGGAAAGCACCCTGATACATCATCATAATTTCGGGCGCTCCTACCGTATGCGAAGCCGGAAGAAGTTTTGATACGTTGATGTCGTAACTTAAGCCGCAGCTAAAGCCTTTTACATCGATACGCGAGTTGATAATAACAGCATCTAAAACACCGCGGTATTGCGCCCCAATATGGAAAGCAGTAGTACTGGTGCGTGGATCGTTACCTAAAACAGTTTTGAAGTTGCAGCCCAAGTCAAATTCGTGCGATGGGCCCTGGATTAAAACCAGGAAATTAGGCATTACAAACAAGCGGTTGGTAACAGGTACCGATACGCCACCGTGGATGGTTTCTTTGATGTATAAACGCTCTCCACCAGTGCCGCTTACTTCCTGCCCGCTTGGGTAGAAAGATATTTTTGGCTGGTTAACATGGTCGAGCCCGAAGCCCAGGTAAAAGTTAGTTCCTTTGCGGGTTATGGCGCTATATAAAAGGCCTAAACCTGCATCGCCATACATTACTTTGGTACGGCCAAAAGTTTCGGCATTAGCACCGGTAGTAACCTGACCGGTGGTGGGGTCGTATTGCGAGTCGAAAGTAGCTTTAGTGGGGTCTATACTTCGGTAGTTAAAGGATCCCTGTAAACCGGCAGACAACTGCATGGTGCCACGGCGGTTAAGCATAAAATGGTAAGCCACAGAAAGCACCACACGGTTAGTGCTTAAATTAATGGCGCCTGCCTGATCTGAAAAGAAAGCAAGGCCAATACCGGCAAAACTGTTGTATTTGGTTATGCGCCCAATAGCCATATCGCCACCACCGGCAATGGTGCGATAGGTATTACCAGACGATACAGTAGGCCATTGCACACGGAAATTGGCGAAAACACGGTAATCGCCCTCGTTCATACCCGCTAAAGAGGGGTTAAGTAACAATGGGCAAGAATTATATTGGGAAAAGTGTACATCCTGAGCGTTAAGCGCATTGAGCGAAACAGCTAACCCGGTAAGTATAAAAAGTTTACGTAAAAACCTCATCATGGCAATTATCTTACTAAAGTTACGTTACCCTGGCCGGTAACAAAATCTCCATTTACACACTGTATTTGATAAGTATATACGTAGACCGCAGGATTTAGTTTCCTTCCTTCTTTATCTGTTCCATCCCATCCCCACTGAGGGTTGTTTGGCAAACCGTTCTGAGCCTCAAAAACAAGCCTGCCCCACCGGTCGAATACCCGAAAATAAATGATTTTTGCGGCTTCGGTACCACGAAGCATGAAAATATCATTAACACCATCGTTATTTGGTGTAAAAGTATTGGGAACAAAAATGCGTGTGCCCTCGCAGGTGTTTACAACGGTAATAGTAACCTGTGCTGAATTGGTGCATTGTACGCCATATTGACTGTAATAAATAGTGGCAGTATAGGTGGTGGTTTGTGTAGGCGTAGCCAGGGTGTTTTCGCAGTTGCGGCAATCGAGTGTTTCATCGGGGCTCCAGATAATGCTGTCAATTTGGCCCGGTATCTGTGAGGTGATATTTGAGTTAAGCCCCAATACAATTTCATTGGGTTGCGCTTTAACTTCAATGGGTATTGGTTGTATTACCCTTATCAGGAAAGAATCGAAAGCGGCCTGGCATACGCCGTTGGCAGCAGTAATCATATAACCGGTGCTTGATAAAGGGTTAATAGTAACTGTTGATGCATTAGGGTTGCTGAGCCAAATGTTTGGTGCCCAAACCACGTGGTTAAATACACCGCTTACGGTATAATCTACGGCAGTTCCAAGGCAAATAACGGTATCGCCGGGGTAAACAATAAGCCGGGAAACAGAATCGCTTAGCACTTGCTTAATAATGGTATCTGCACAGCCAAAAATATCGGCTGTTACAAGTTGAACATTATAGTTGCCAGCCGGAAAACGGAAATGCGTATAACAGTTACTATCAATAAAAGGGTTGGGCGCTCCCAGCCAGAAAGTCCATGCACAGCTTATTAAAGGAGAACTGCCAACCGTAGAGGTGCTGATAAAAGGCATACTGTCGGTTTCGCAGGATTCTGACCACTCGAAATCGGCAGTTGGGGCAATGTGCATGCTAACAGGTATAAGGGCTGTGTCAGTGCAGTTATCCTGGTCTGTAACTACCAATGAAACATTATAAACCGCCTGTAAAGGAGTGGTATAACTATGGCAGGGAGGATTTTGGCCGCTTGTTGTGCTGTTGTCGCCAAAGTTCCATGCCCAGTTGGTTATAGGAACGGTACTTGTTGATAAATCAATTACGCATAGAGGCTTGTTGCTGCATTGCACAGTATCGGTTAACCTGAATTGTGCAAAAGGGGTGGCGTATATCAGTACAGATTTGGTAATAGAGTCTGTACATCCGTAAGTGTCAGTTACTTTTTGCTGGATGTTAAATGTACCGGGGGCGGTATAACGGTGGCATGTGTCGGCGCTGTGTAATATGGCTTGGTCGCCAAAATTATAGGTCCACATGGTTACCGGGCCATGCACAGTAATACTGCTATCGGTAACACATACTTTATCGCCCTGGCAGGCAGTAGGTGAAACTGAAAAACCGGCAATAACCCGGGCTACTTGCAAAACGGCGGTATCGGTATCGGCACATCCATATACATCGCCTGCAATGAGCGTAATGGTAGTGTCGTTATAAAGTTGTACAGTAGGATTGGCAATATTGGGGTCGGAGAAAATCCCTGCCGGCTGCCATTGGAATGAAATACCACCCGAGCCGGTTAACTGGGTAATTTGGCCGTAACAAATAGTTTGGTCGCCTCCGGCATTCGCTATTGGGTTGGCAATAACGCGCATCAGGAATGATGAATCGCAGCCACTACAGCCTAAACTATCATATACGCACATGGTTATCCTGTAAAAACCACCATGCCTGTAGGTATGGCACACAGAAGGGGTATAGGTAGTGTCGAGGCCAGTGGTATCTCCAAAATCCCAAATCCAAAACCAGGGGCTTGTTAGCGGGTATATTTGCGATGAATCATGAAAACATATAGGAAGGTTAGCGCAAATGAGAGAGTCTTCCGCATAAAAGCCTGCTACCGGATAATCGGGAACTACTACTGTTTGAGATGTTGAATCGTAGCAGCCAAGATTGCTCCAGATATACAATACAACATGGTAACCGCCCGGTTGGGTATATACATGACAGGGGTTTTGGCTGGTATCGGTACCTCCATCGCCAAAGTCCCATAAACGTCTTAGTGTATGCGATTGATACGACCACAAATGATAGTGGGTTGAATCGTGAAAGCAAACCGGGCCCGAGTAGCACACCCCAAAATTATTGTACGTGAATGCTACTTGCGGGGAGTCTACGTAAATATAAGGCGTAGGCAGGGTTACCAGGCAGCCGGCTGTATCGCCAAAAATTACCTGTGGCTGGCAAGTATCAATCAAGCAATAAGGAATGTCGAAACTAACATTAGTAGGGTTCGCTGCTGTGCCAACAGGCGATATTGGGTTAACCTGCGTATACCCCTGGTTACACCCGTACAGGAGCGTAAGCGTGAGTGCGTCATGCGTTGAAACAGTATAGTGCATAGTGTCGTAACAGGCGCAAATGCCCGGTAAGGGTGCTGAATGGAAGGTGCCAAAAGGGCCTGATACAACTATGGTGTCAATAATAGTTGAGTCAGTACAGCCCATTTTATCTGAAACTGTTAGGCTTACAATGTAAGTTCCGGGGTAATCGTAAATGTGGCCGGGATTGGGCTGTGTGGAATGTGTACCATCGCCAAAATCCCAGTACCAGGTAGAATCTACCCATTTGGAAGTATCAGTAAAGCTAATAATATGAGGGGGGTATGGACAAAGTATATGTCTCTCGCTGGGATAACCGCCGGCAATGGGCTGATGGACATGAATTTTTACAGTATCAATAACCCTGCATTGATGATTGGATGAAACGCTAAAAATAACCTGATAATCGCCGGGAGTATTATACATAAAACAGGGGGAAGCTGCTGTTGAGTCGGTAATACTTGTAACGCCCGGGAAATACCAATGATATACAAGATTAAGCCCAACTGATGAGTTATTGACACATGATGTATGCCCCGGGCATATAATAGTATCAAGTTTAAAATTAACTGCTACTACATTTGAGGTAGCTACAATTTTAGTTATGGAGTCGGTACATCCGCCACTGGTAACAACAAGCTTAACATTGTACAAGCCCGGCGAACTGTAAGCATGGCATGGATTCTGTGTTGTAGCATAAGTCCCATCGCCGAAACTCCACCTCCAGGTGGAAGAAGTGCAATACAACATGGAAGAATCATGAAAGCAAATGGCAGCGGGATAGCATGTAGTGTCATAAACAAATGATGCGATGGCTTTACATACTGTAACTGACGTATAAATAGTATCGCGGCATCCTGCTGATGAGCTGTTGACCATCCCAACACAGTATACTCCTGGTGTATTGAATGTATGCCCTGTTACGCCCCCTAAAGTGAAATTGAAAACATTGCTGGTAGGGCAATTGAAATTAAAATAAGTTGCAGTGGAGTTAGGTGAAGTATTGCGAAAAGTTAGGCTTCTGCCGGCACATATTTGTGTATCTGCAGGGGTTATACTGACGGAGTCGCAAGGGGTGGCAAATTTCAAATCTTTATGATGCTGGCAACCCGTTATGTTATTGTAAGTTTCCAGCCTAACAATGCAACTATCGCAGTAGGGCGCAATTAACTTAATATTAGCTGCGGTACTTGAATCCCCATTACATAAATGCCATTTATAGCTTGTTGCACCTGCTGATTCGTTTATCAGATAAACAGTATCTTTAGTTGTACAACTAAATGAGTCAATAAACCTAGTTATAGGTGGGTTAATTTGTACACAAACCCGAAGCGTATCTCCTACGCAACTATCGCTGTAAGTAACAACGGTGGCACACTTTTGCCCGGTATCTTGATAAAAATGATAAAATGTACGAGTATAAAATGAATGAATGCCTGTGCCATCGCCAAAATCTACTTTCGCAAACGAGAATGAATCGCATGTAAGGGTGAATTTTACTGAGTCTTCTTCAAAGCAAAGCGTATCAGGGTCAGCGGTCAGGCTACAAATAGGAGGGGTTCCTACACAAATAGTATCAACTAAATACAGGCTATCGCTGCAACCATTGGTGGTACTTACAACCATTTTTACGTTATAGCAGCCGGGTGCGGTAAAACATCGCTGGATAAAAGTGTCTTGGCAATCACCGGGAATTGAAGATCCTGGGAAACTCCAGCAAATAGAATCAATTTGTGCAGAAAAGCTGGTTAAATCTGTAGTGTTTCTGAATGTAGTGCATACCGGCGAACAACCTTTAAAATGGTCTGCTGAAATTGCTGCCGTTAAGTGTTTTATTTTAATATATCCATTACGTTTAAGTGTGTCTTTACAGCCATTGGTAGCTGTAACTATTAACGTAGTATTTCCCTGCCCATAAAAAACATAGGTTTCAACAGGGGCTATAGCGGTAGAGGTTGGGGGTTGAGCAATTGTAAAACCCCAGTCATAGGTACACCCTGTACATGGTGTGGCGGAGTAATGCACAATATGCGGAGGACTGCAAATAACGGTATCATCAGCCGTAAATGCAGCAGTAGGCTTTGCCAGGCCTGTTAAAACTTGTTGTGTAATACTTCGTATGCAACCCGTACTGAAAGTAGCTGTTGCTGTAAGCGTATACGTTCCAGGTAAAGTAATATTAAACCTGGCTATTGAATCAGTAATAGGTCCAAATCCTTGAGGGCCAGTAATTTGCCATGTAAGTGCTGAAACTCCTGCTGAAGTATTCCGGAGTACCAGAGTTCCTGGCAAACATATTACTGAATCATTTTGAGTATATGAAATTAATGGCTGGTTGCGCACACATATATATCCATATTTCGTAATTGAATCAGAGCAACCCGACGGGTGCTGTACTACAAGTTTTACATTATAGCAATTTGCTGAAACAGCAAATGAATGAGCTAAAAAACGGCTTGTACTACTCTGTGCCAAAACACCATTTATATACCATGTATATGTTAGGTGCGGGTCAGTGCTATCTGCCGTAAAATGGACATTTAACGGATTGGTGGTGCAGTTTGCAACTGTAGTATCAGCTGTAAAATTGGCTATTGGGTTGGGTATAAGGTTAATAAGGTTTGGGTAAACAGTATCAGAATAACAGCCAAAGCTGTTTTTAATAATAATAGAAGGACTAACCTCGCCGACTTGGCAGGTTGAGTAAGTATAAACTATTGGGGTGGAAGGACAGGTGGGGTAATGAACGGCTCCACAGCCCCAGTCAATTACCAGTGAATCAATAACCCCGGTTCCAGCAGTGGAATTGCAAAGGGCCTGTACCGTTAATGGTATACAGCCTTCCAGTGGCGAAAATGCGAAGTTAATAACTGGTGTCTGAGCTACAGTTATGTTGCAACGTTGTGCAGAGCAGGTATCGCCATTTTGATTTTGCGACCATAACCGCAGACAATAACACCCAGCCTGATTAATGATATAGGAGAAGTTTTGGTTGTTGCCTGAGCCTGTATTAAATACAGGGGTACCTGTACAAGTGGTGAGATACCATCTACGTTGTATAATAGGTGAAACACTATTCTCTGATGCAGAGGCAAGCAAAACAAACGGGGCACAGCCAGAGGAGTTAGAAGTTTGGATGCTACAGGATGTAATCTGCCCATAGCTGTTAAAAAACAGGGCTGAAAAGAAAAACCATAGTATAAGGCGGGTAAACTTTCTCAAAACATCTGTCTTTCAAATTAAGCTACAAAAAGCTTCTACCTTCCCCCTTCATTCAAGAGCGCAAAACATAGTTTTTCGTTGCACAAATAATACTTTTCAAGCACCAATTCCCGCCGCAATAGGGAAAATAAACACCGCCCTGTTTAAACATGAAGTTAAGCATGTATGCTGGTATATACAAGCCTAAATTATATTTGAAATATGGATTACGGTATATGCTCAATTAGCCTTACCCCTATAAGGGCGGAAGCCTCACATAAGGCGGAGATGGTGTCGCAGTTGTTATTTGGCGAAACATATGAGGTGTTACGCAGCCAGGGAGGGTGGATGTTAATAAAAAGCAGTTTTGATAGTTACGAAGGCTGGATTGATGAAGTACAGTACACTCTTTTGGCTGAAAAAGACTACAACGCTTATAATGATGGAAATTATGGTATAGCACTGGAACTGGCATGTAGTGCTACCTCCAAAAATGATTCTATTCCTGTGTTGGCAGGCAGTTTGTTGCCTTTTTATGATGGTATGAATTTTAGATTGGGGAAGGAAAAGTTTATTTACAACGGCCAGGCTTTACAAAAAGATTCCCGTAATGCTACTGTTATTGAACGCATAGCCCAACGTTACCTTTATGCCCCATATTTATGGGGTGGGCGATCGCCGTTTGGTATTGATTGCTCAGGGTTTACACAAGTGGTGTTCAGGTGTGCCGGCATTAATCTTTTGCGCGATGCCTACCAACAAGCGGCGCAGGGTAATGTAGTTAATTTTATTGATGAGGCTATGCCCGGCGACCTGGCCTTTTTCGGTAATGCCGAAGGAAAAATAGTTCACACAGGAATTGTGATGAAAGAAAAGAGGATTATCCATGCCTCAGGCAGAGTACGTGTAGATAAACTCGACCACTTTGGTATTTTTAATGAAAGTACAGGCAAATACTCTCACCAACTGAAAATTATTAAACGTGTGGTTTAGCGGTTTATTTTATGGGGTATCTATATGTTTTACTGTCCTTCGGTATCATATGAAAAATATTTTTTCAGATTGTTAATTGGCTTTTCAAATAAATACCACGAAAGGCTTGATAACGCCAGCAGAAATGCAAAATAAAGCAGGTTTTGCTTATATCCTCCAATAAACGGCAAAATTGAACGGTGTATAAAGGGGATAAATAACCCGTTATCATGAAAATATTTCCCAAGGCTTTGATAAAACCACGGAATAAAATCGTGAAATAGATAAATGCTATAACTTATTTTGCCTATGTAAACCATCGCCGTGTTGCCGAAAAAATTGCGCGTAACCCATTTCTGCTCATCCAGCAGGTATATAAGCAGCCATACTGAAAGGATGGAAATGCAAGTACGATAAATAATGGCCTGGTAATAATTCAAAAAAGTAACAGACAATATAAATACTACTAAAGTTACGGGCGACAGATAATTAAATAACCTTTTAAAAGCAGAGAATTTGCTTTTATCGGCATAATACAAAGATAATAGTGCCCCCATACCAAAAGCATCAACACAAGCTGGTGTTAGTATTACATAAGATCCTTGCCTTCTTATTATCTCTGGCGAAAACTCCATAGCTATTCTCAGCAAAAGCGCGCCAACAACAAAAGCAATCATTAATTTAAAAATATGACGCCGGTGTAGTATAAACAGGATTATAAGCGGCCATATTAAATAAAATTGCTCCTCAACAGCTAGCGACCATAAAGGGGATAAACCACCTGCCCACGTTTTTTTTAAATAGAAGTATATGTTAGAAGCATATAAGAAAAACCAAGGCTTGCTACCGGGCACTTGGTCAAAAATATTCGGCGCAAAAAGCAGGATGATGATTAACAGCAGGTAATATACCGGGAAAATACGCAAGGTTCTGCGGATGTAAAATATTTTAAAAGCATGTCCGGCAGTCATTTTGCCTTCCTGAATCGCATCATGACTTTTTAATAAAATAGAGGTGATAAGAAAGCCGCTTAATACAAAAAACATATTCACCCCCATAAAACCATAAGGAAGCACTTTTAACGGATCATTTGGCGGCAACCAGTGGTCAATAATAACCAGTAAAACTGCAATAGCCCTGTAACCATCTAGCGGTTTTACATATTTCATGCGCTATATTTGTCAATTAAAGAGGCTAAAATATAAGAATCGTTGAAAGGAGCATGAAGAAAAAAATTGTAGTACTAACAGGTGCCGGTATAAGTGCTGAAAGTGGAATAAAAACCTTTCGCGATGCCGGAGGCCTTTGGGAGAATCATCGCATTGAGGAGGTAGCTTCGCCTGATGGTTGGAAACGTAACCGTGAACTGGTGCTTGATTTTTATAATCAAAGACGAAGACAACTACTGCAATGCAAACCCAACCGCGCCCATTATGCGCTAGCTGAACTTGAAAGGGAATACGATGTTACCATTATTACACAAAATGTTGATGACCTTCACGAACGGGGCGGCTCTACCTCGGTGATACATTTACATGGCGAACTATTAAAGGCAAGGAGTACTGTTGATGAGTCCTTGGTTTACGATTGGCAGGGCGATATAACCACCAAGGATAAATGTGAACGAGGGGCACAACTTCGCCCTCATATTGTATGGTTTGGCGAGGCTGTACCAATGATAGAAGAAGCATTGCCTGCTGTGCAGGAGGCAGATATGTTTATTGTAATTGGCACATCGTTGTTGGTATATCCTGCTGCGGGATTGATTAATTATACCCGTTATGAAATTCCTAAATGGCTGGTTGATCCTTCGCAAATGCCCTTACCTCAGGTAGCTAACCTTACTTTTATTAATGAAAGGGCTACTACCGGGGTTGAAAAACTTGTGGAAAGGCTTTTGTCGGAAGCATAAATAAATGATGCGGGCATCCTATAAAAAATATCAATTACAATTTACCAGACCGGTGTTAACCAGCCGTGGGGCTATGCAATATAAAAACGGTTATTACCTGGTTTTGAGCGATGGTGAAAGAACCGGTATAGGGGAGTGTAGTTTTATTGAAGGCCTGAGTATTGATGATTTGAACAGATACGAAGATGTTTTGGCTATGGTAAGTACAGCCTTGAATGAAAAAAGGAAAGTGGTTTCGGGTCTTTCAGGTTTCCCATCAATTGCGTTTGGCCTTGAAATGGCACTCGCAGATTTAAAAGCAGGAGGGAAGAAGTTGTTTTTCTC
Source organism: Chitinophagales bacterium (assembly GCA_035550455.1). Classification (GTDB taxonomy): domain Bacteria; phylum Bacteroidota; class Bacteroidia; order Chitinophagales; family LD1; genus Bog-950. Next base: position 10,912 of record DASZPC010000221.1, read on the forward strand.
AAGCCTTTTTACAGACGGTAAGGCCAGTATACCCATAAACGGCCTTGTATGGATGGGGACTAAAGATTTTATGTTACACCAAATTGAGAAAAAACTACAGGATGGCTTTAAATGTATTAAGGTAAAAGTTGGCGCTATTGATTTTGCTGATGAAATTTCGTTGCTGGGATTTATACGACAAAAATTTCCGGCAGATGTTATTGAAATAAGACTTGATGCCAATGGGGCATTTCATGCTTCAGATGTTTTTAAAAAGCTGGAGGCGCTGGCAGCTTTTAATATCCACTCTATAGAACAGCCTGTTAAGCAGGGGCAATACGATTTAATGCAGAAGGTTTGTTTTGAGTCGCCAATACCGGTTGCACTTGATGAGGAGTTAATTGCGCCGGTTGGTATTAGTAAAACCGAGCTGCTTGAAGTGTTAAAACCTCAATACCTGATTTTAAAACCAAGCTTGTTGGGAGGGTTTGGGGAATGTAATGAATGGATTGAACTGGCTGAAAAGAGGGGCTTAAAGTGGTGGGCCACCAGCGCACTTGAATCTAATATTGGGCTAAATGCCATTGCCCAATGGGCCTATACCAAAAATACTACAATGGTGCAGGGCCTTGGCACGGGCGGGTTATATACAAATAATGTCTCCTCACCTTTGTATGTAACGAAAGGGCATTTGCATTTTGACCCAAAAGCACGTTGGGGAATCTTGCCTGTTATTGGGTAATTACTTCTAATGACTGTTCAATCATTTTTTTTACCACTTTACCGGGGTTGGTGCTAAAGGTATTTCTTTGTCGGTCGGCTAAAACAGCGTTGATTGAAAGGCAGTGGTGCCCCAGTATTTTACCAAAACCATATATCCCCGATGTTTCCATTTCAAGGTTGGTAACCCTGAAATGTTTATGCCTGAAACTACTTATAACACCAATAAAATCTTCAAAAGTATTAGAAGCCCTTAGCCTGCGCCCCTGGGGGCCATAAAAGCCACAGGCGGTAACGGTTGTTGCCCGTTTATACAGATGTTCAAACTTATTTAGCAGTTCGCTGCTGC
>DASZPC010000222.1:0-4360 GCA_035550455.1 Chitinophagales bacterium
TTTGATATGCACGCCGGTTTGCTGCATCAATCGAATATTAAAGATATAGTGGGCATTACCACCGGTTTTTCGGTTTACCATTTAGTGGAACCTAAAGAATCTTTTTTAGGGCAGAATGTGCGCCTGGCCGACAGGTTTGTGGTGCATGAGGGGCTGCGTATTAAGGCCATGACGCATTTTTACATTACGCCCAATTTTATTTTCATGTATCAAAACAAAGCACAGGAAATAAACCTGGGCGCCGCCTTTGAATACCACATGCAGGTACCAAAGTCGGAACTGGTAACCAGCATTGGCGGCTGGTACCGCATTGGCGATGCCGCTATTTTAACTGCAGGGCTGGAGTATTTTCATACGCGGCTGATGTTTGCTTATGATATTAATGCCTCATCGCTTAAACCCGCCACCAACAACCGTGGCGCATTTGAACTGGCTGTTATTTATACCGGATTTTTGAAATCGAAACAGGTAAGTGCGCCCATACTGGTGCCTTGCCCAAGAATGTAATTTTAGTGGCACACATATACCGAAACCGTTTAAAGCTTTTTTTGCTGCTGTCCTTGGGGCTGCTGTTATCGTTTGGCGCGTATGCGCAGAAATCAACCAAGGTTAATAAGAAGAAATATTTAAAGGCTGCCGATGATGCGCTTAAAAGCGGGAATATTTTCGGGGCAGCCGACCTGTACCAGCAGGTACTAAAAGATTACCCCGATGAAACTTCGTTTCTGTTTAACCTGGCACAAGCGTATTTTTTAGCGCGCGATTACGAAAGCGCAGCCAGTTGGTTTGAAAAAGCCTACGAAGCCGATTCGCTGACTAACACCGTGGCTTTGTATTACGATGGCATTGCCACCAAAATGCAGGGGAAGTACCCGGAAGCCATTAATTTGTTCCGCCGGTTTAGTAAAGTGTATAAGGGCAACGATGCGGTGAAAATGCGCAAATGGGCGCGCACTGAAATTGACGGCTGTAATTTTGCTATTAATGAATCGAAGCCCGACCCATCGGTTAAACTAACACACCTTGGTTTAGAAGTGAACTCCAACTACGGCGATATGGCCCCGGTGCTGGATGGCGATACGCTTTTCTTCTCGTCGGTAAGGGCGGCGGGGGTTATTGAGGACAATAAAGAAGGTGGCAAATCGGACAGTGCCGTGGTGAAACTTTTTTACAGCACCCTCAACGGCGATGCCTATAATGCAGCTGAAAGGTTTACCCAAATACCGCAGCACGGCAAGTATATTTCGAACCCCGATTTTAATGATGACGGAACTAAAATGTATTACACGCTTTGCGATGTAAGTTTTATAAAACCCCGTTGCGATATTTATGTAAGCGAGCGCAAAGACGGCCAATGGCAGGATGGTAAAATACTGGGCGAAGAAGTGAACGCCAAAGGTTTTACCAATACGCAGCCCTGCTATGTGCATACGCCATCGGGCGATGTGCTGTATTTTGTTTCGGACCGCGAAGGCGGTGGCAGCCGGGGCGGACTGGATATTTGGTACTGCACGGTAAATAAAAAAGGCGATTTCGGTACAGCCCGCAATGCCGGCCCACATGTAAATACCGACCGGGACGAGGTTACGCCTTTTTATGATACGAAAACCCGCACGCTGTATTTTGCCAGCGATGGCTGGATAAGCATGGGTGGCCGCGATATTTTTAAAACAGCGGGCGAAACGGGCCATTTTACCGGAACGCCCGAAAACCTGGGTGCGCCTTTTAACTCGGCCTGCGATGATTACAATTTCAGGTTTGGGAAGGCTACTGATAAAGGCTATCTGGTATCGAACAGGCCGGGGATATTTTCGGTGCGGGGCAAAACCTGCTGCGATGATATTTTTGAATATAAATACGAGCACCAGATTTACCTGGCGGTTAAAGGCCGCGTATTTGACGATAGCACAAAACAGCCCATTGCAGGGGCGGCCATTAACCTTTCGTTGCGTAGTGCCAACCCGGGAGAAAACGATGTGGTGATTAATACCGACACCAGTAATGCCGAAACACCATATCTTTTTAACCTGAAGGCAGAAAACCTATACAAAGTTACCGGCATTAAAGAGGGTTATTTTACTGCTTCGCAAACATTCAGCACAGAGGGGATAACCAAAAGCGATACCCAGGTGGTTGATATTTACATGAAGAAGCTGGAGAAGAACAAGGCTTACAGGCTGAATAATATTTACTATGATTTTGATAAATCGGATTTAAGGCCGGAATCGAAAGCAACGCTTGACTCGCTTTATAATATCTTGATAGAAAACCCAACTATTGTAATAGAGTTGAGTTCGCATACCGACCAGCGGGGGTCGGACCAATACAACCTGGACCTTTCGCAAAAGCGGGCCGAGAGTTGTGTAAATTATTTGGTGCACGATAAGGGCATACCCAAGGAGCGCATTACTGCCAAAGGCTATGGCAAAACAAAACCCCTGCAGGATTGCACCAAAGTGGATGGCTGCCCTATGGACCAAAGCGCCGATTGCCCCTGCCACCAGTTGAACCGGCGTACGGAGTTTAAAATTATAGGGGAATTAAAAGGCGAGCTGATTTATGATAATGAATAGTATTTTTATAAAATAAACGGAGCGGTGAAGAAATTTTACTTTTTGTTTTTATTGGTTTTGGCTGCTGCTTTTACGCAGGCGCAGCAAATACTGCTGTATTCAGAAACCTTTGAAAACGGCAGTAATGATTTTCTTTTCGATTCGGTGGGGCCGGGCAGCAATACCGGCAACAACAACTGGGTGGTAAACAACCTTTACACCGGCCAGCCGCAATACCCTAATACCCCCGGTGAAGACAGCGTAGTGAGCGGAACCATTTTTGGTGCGCCCAATTCGCATTACCTGCATATACATGATATAGCCGCTACCGGCGGCATAGGCAATGCCAACTGGAATACACACAGCGTATCGGACAGGTTTTGCTACCTGGGCAGTTCGTTTTGTACCCTGGGCCTTACCGATGTTACCCTTGCTTTTTTCTGGATATGCCAGGGCGATAGTGCCGCCGGTGCATACGGGCAGGTTTACTACAGTGCCGATGGCGGCCCCTGGACTGCCACCGGGCGCCCTAAATACTGCAAACAATCGAAATGGAAATACGAAACTATTTCGGACCCGGCCTTTAGTAATGTACAAAACCTGCGCTTTGGGTTCAGGTGGGTAAATCCCAATACCAACGATTCGAGCACTATTTCTTTCGGGCTTGATGATATTATTGCCGTGGGCACATACGATAATGTAAATAACCCGGTTACCATTCACACCTCTATACTGGATACGCAAATTTGCCAGGGCGACCAGATAATTTTTTACATGGCGCTCAGCCAGCCTATGTGCGATGGCGACTACCAGATTCAAATGAGCAATGCCAGCGGTAATTTTTCCAGCCCTTATAACCTGGGCTTCCTTTCGCTGGGTGCGGGTTTCACGGCTGGGTACTTTGCATCGCTGGGTACGCCGGGCAACCTTAGCGGCAGTTGTTTCAGGCTGCGTGTTGTGCGTACCGGGCCACAGCCGGTAATTATCAGCGATACCAGTGTGTGTTTCAGCATGATTCATTGCCCCAACCTTATTTACAATGTAAATGCACCGGTACTACACGATGCCGATACCACTTGTATTGAAAGTGTGATTGATGTAATGTTTAACTCTACCGGTGTGTACGGTTCAAGCAATACCTACACGGCACAGCTTTCAGATTCCACAGGTAGTTTTTCAAACCCATATACACTTGGCACCCTGCATGTGCGCGACTCCTTCCCTTCCACCCCACCCGGCAATATTTCGGGTTTAATACCGGCTAATGTGCCACCCGGCTGCGGCTACTATATACGCGTAGTATCGAACAACCCGATAGCCACCAGCACACCGGTTGGCCCTTACTGCTTGGTACAATGCGATGAGTTGACTAATAACCATACCGATATGCACTTTTGTGTGGCATCGGGGCCATACCCTGAGTGCGACTCTTTCCGCATACAGCGCAACACCTGGAACAACCAGGCCAGCTACGACACCTGCAACAGTTGGCGGATAGAACTGCGGGATATGATGACCTTTGGGCTTGTTAACTCCGGCGGGTTGGGCATATTCCACGATACGGCGGGCGGTTACTATACCCTTTGTATGCCATCTACCCCCGATTCGCTGCCGGTAGCACCGGGTACATACTATATGCGTATATTAAGCAACTGCTCGAATGAAGCATGGAATGAAACAGGCAGCGTAATACGCATTACCATTGGTGCACCCAATACTAATCCGCCTGTTTTAACACTCGGCGACTCGGTAGTGTGCAACAGCGGCGCTGAATTAATTGAAGTAATTGCCAGCCCTTTTAACAGCCC
>DASZPC010000223.1:0-6476 GCA_035550455.1 Chitinophagales bacterium
TTCCTCTGTTTACTCGCCTTATTGCTTAACAGGTTTGCTTAACCTGGTAGATTTTGCCCAGGATGCGGAAATAAAGAACCTGGCTACCATTGCTGCACAGCGCTTATTAAAAGACCTGCTGAAATTAACCACCGACCAGGGAGTTTTCTTTCCTACTGCGGGCCGCAATTATTATGGCAAATATCAAAGTGCCTGGGGGCAAAACCACAGCAATCTTATTTACCTGCTAACAGGTTTGGGGCAGGCCCCTACTAACGCCTCACATGCCGGTGGGTTTCTTGCCAGTTCAACCCTGGAAATTGATAGTGTGGCTGACAGTTGGGCGCCGGTTATAGATACCAGCTACTACAACGGTATGCCGCTTGATACCCTTCTTACTATTGATACCGTGCTTCGCCCTATTGACAAAGTGATATTACAATGGAGCGCCGGTGCGTATTTCCATCCCGAGGTGGCTTACGAAACAGACTTATTGTTAACTGATTCTTCCTTATGGAACCATACTGATTTTGCCCCCTTCCGCTCGTTACAATCTGTACCTGCCTCCGGCGCTGTTGACCTTGCCAATCAGTTGAGCGCCCTTTCAAAAAGCTCAGTGATTTCAGGAGATACAATTGTTATTTTCAAACACAATTCTGTATCACTTTCATCTGTTCGCGATTTTTGGAAAGGCAAAGTAGGCTACCAGGAATTTCCATGCGCCGCAACCGTTGGTTCAACCGCAGTATTAACGGCTTCAGGCCCGATTGATAGCACCTGGAACCATCGCTCTGCCGAAAACGCCAATGAAGATCTTCCTTATGTAGGCCAGCATAAAAATGTAGCCCTGTTAATGTACCGGCCCGAAACGGTACCTGCATTTTTAGGCTATAACCATAAAGAAGTAGCCCTTTATTGGAACCAACCCGATTTTGATGAACAAACAACCGATAGTAACTGGATTATTGGAAGGCAGGGAGGCAACTATGTAGCCGTTAGGCGTAGCTGCACCGATTCTATCAGCCATATAATTGCCTGCGATATTATGCCCGGCCAAAGTTGGGTAATTGTAGTGGGCGACTCTGGCATGTATGGTAATTTCAGTAACTTCCAAAGCCTGGTTCACCAGTCGCAGTTTACCGAAAATTGGTACCTCGATTCAGTAAACCAGCAATACGTTTACTATGCCAAAATAGTTTTCGATACCACAACTATTGATTATGCCTGGGGCGTGGATAGCTCCACTACTACCGCTATTAAGCAGATAGTGGCAAACCCGGAATTATCTGTTTATCCCAACCCGGCCAACAACACTATTAATATTCAAATGCCTGAATTGGCCGGGCAGCATGTAAATATTGCCATTGCCAACTTGCTTGGCCAACAGCTTTATAATACTAACAAAACAGTAGTTGGTACCGAAACTATTGATGTATCAACTTTACCCGAAGGTGCTTATGTTATTACCGTACGCAACGGGCAAAGCCTGTATACAGCCAAACTGATTAAGCGGGAATAAGAACCCGCTTAAGCCCATTTATTGGTAACGCCAATAGTTTTGTGGGCTTCTTCCACCTTTTTGTTTACCTGGCCGGTAAGCGTGTGAAAAAACATTACAAAGTCTGAACCCAGGCTGTAAAAGGGATATTTAAATGTGGCGGGTTTATTTTTCTCCAGCACAAAGTGGCCAAACCATGCAAAGCCATAGCCGCACAAAGGCATAGCAGCTATCCACCAGCCATTGCGCAGCACTATAGCCAGCACAAAGCAGGTAATTACCAAACTCGTTCCAACAAAATGAAGCGCCCTGTTTAGTGGGCGGGCATGTTCGGTAAGGTAATAGGGGTAAAAATCCCAAAAAGTGGTGTAAACTTTGTCCGTTCCCATAGCTGTGGTTTTCAACAAATATAATAAGGCCGCTTAATTGTGCCAACCCGGGTTTTTTTTAAGTACTTACCGCCGTAACAGTTCGGCCTAAGTTTTTTTAACAGCACCAAGCATATCAAAATCAAAAAATTACGTTTTACTTTGCATTACAAAGCGCTTTTATAATGAGCAAAGAGGAAGAACAATTAGAACAACTACGTCACATACGTAACATGATGGAGCGCTCATCGCGCTTTATATCATTAAGTGGCTTATCTGGTGTATTTGCAGGTTTTTTTGCCCTGGCTGGTGCAGGTGCTTTTTATTTTTACCTGCACCGAAAACTCAACTATGCCTATACCGAATATGCCCGTGCCGTACCGGTTGAGCTAAGCCTGGGGTTCAGGTGGTTTTGCATACTCGATGCGGCTGCCGTGGTTACGCTTTCGCTATTATTCGCTGTGTTTTTCACTACCCGCATGGCTAAAAGTAAAGGGCAAAAAATTTGGGATGCTTCGGCCCGGCGTATGTTGTTTAACCTGGCGGTGCCTTTAATATCGGGCGGCATATATTGTCTTGTTTTGCTGCACTATGGCTGGTTTGGCATGGTAGCGCCTGCTACTTTAATTTTTTATGGCCTTGCATTGCTAAACGCCTCTAAATATACTTTAGACGAAATTAAATGGCTCGGCCTCTCCGAAATTGCACTCGGCCTCATCGGTTGCTTTTTTATTGGCTATGGCATTACTTTATGGGCCATTGGTTTTGGTGTTTTGCATATTATTTATGGATTAATGATGTATGCCCGGTATGAAACTAAACCCGTTGAAAACAAGTACTGGTAGTTTATTATGGTGACTAAAACCCGGATAATTTGAGCCATTTATACGCATTTAACGAGGGTGGAAAATTGTGAAAGAGGTAATTGATAAGCTTAACAAGGCATTTGAAAACCGCATAAGGCTGGGTATAATGAGCGCCCTGATGGTAAACGATGAAGTGGACTTTCTGGGCCTGAAAGAACTGCTCGATGTTACCGATGGCAACCTGGCCAGCCATATTACAGCCTTGGAAAAAGTAGCATATATAAAAGTGAACAAAGAATTTATTGGCAAAAAAACACGCACCTCATTCGCTGTTACCGCCCTTGGCCGCCGCGAGTTTAACAGCCACTTAAATGCCCTTGAAAAGTTGTTGAAACGCAACCGCAAATAATTTCTGCGCTTCCTTAACTCTTTTACTGTGCCTTTTGCTTGGCCAATTCCTTTTCTATCAGTTCCTTTAGCGAGTGCGCCGCCGAAGGCCTTACATTCTCTGCATTGGCACGTATAATGGCGTAATCGCAGGCCTTTTCGGCCTCGCTGTAGTTCTCTACTTTATAAAGTAAATAAGCATAAGTAAGGTTGTAGGTATATTTATCGTCCAGGTTAACCGCCTTGTAAGCCCATTTCACAGCTTTCTCCAACTGCTCTTTATGGTGCATATTTATGTAATAGTCCCAAGCCACGTCATTTAAAGCTTTTGCATTTTTCTCGCCATATTTTTTAATGTACTGGCTGGCGCTTTTATCATAATCTTCCCACTGGCCCATGCGCGCATAATAGTCCATCGAAAGCTGTAAAATCTTCTCTGTATGGTCTGGCGCCTTATTGCTTTTTAAAAGTTCAATCGCATTGTCAAAAAGGCTTTTATCGTCAGCACGGGGCGCATCGCTTTCGGCCTTGGCGGCTATCTGGTTTATCTTACCATTATAAGCATCATCGCCCAGCAGGTTACGGTAATAATCCCGGTTTTTAGTCAGGTAAGCCATTCCCGGCGATTTAATATCATTCGTCAGGTTAAAAATCGTTTGCGCATTTTTCTTGTCAGTAAAATCCCCAGCAGGCATTTTATCCAGGTAATCTTTAAATATATCGCCGTACTTCTCGCCAGCATTATAAAGCGTATTGGCATAATCACGCAAAAAATTCACGTTACGATTGCCTGCTTTATAATCCTTTTCCATACCGGCAAGTATCCCCGGTGTGGGGTCAATAGCTTTTTTACCATTTTCAAGCAGGCCCTGCACATCCAGTGCGCCTATTATTTTATGCTTTACCTGGCCATCGCCATCAAGCCATAAAAGCGTGGGGTAGGCGCGCACATCGTATTTATTCGAAACATTCACCCCCTCGCCCTGCTCCATATCAAATTTGGTGTTGATAAACGTGGCATTAAAAAACTCACCTACCGATGAATCCGGAAACACCGTTTGCGCCAGCCGTTTACAGGGCCCGCACCACGAGGTATAACAATCAATAAACACCAGTTTATTCTGGGCTTTGGCCATGCTCAAAAGTTCATCAAGCTTCTTATCATGTATAAAATCAATGCCCTGCGCATAGTTTATGGCAGGGGTGGCCATAAAAACAAACAACCACAGGCAACCAAATAATCTTTTCATCATAACCAATTGAATTAAAATAAAATTAATCCGGGTTTTATAACCGGGCTTTTAATACCTCAACCTAAAAAACAATAATTTCATATCTGCCAATTTAATTTTACGCGTTTAGGACATTTTTTATGTAAAACTGCGTTTATCTTCATCATCCGTTAAAACCTTTCCCGCATGAAAAAGCAATTCCTTTTATTACTGTTTCTGGCCAGCGCATGGGTGCTTAACGCCCAAAATAACCGCAAAATTGCAGAAAGTAAAATTGATAAGGTAACCGTTTACCTCGATGGCGCCCAGGTTTCCCGCAGCGCCAAAACAAATCTTGCTGCCGGTAAAACAGAAGTGGTTTTCCAGGGCCTTTCTCCATACCTCGATAAATCCAGCATTTCGGTCGAAGCCAAAGGGGGCTTTACCGTAGCCAGCGTTACCTGGCAGCCCAACCACCTCAACGAGCAGAAAAAGAAAGATGAAACCGAAGCGCTTGAAAAACAAAAAGACAGTCTTACCAAAAAGCGCGAAGACATCGAAAATCAGAAATCGGTATACGAAGAAGGCGTTACCATGCTCGAAAAAAACCAGGGGGTAAACAGTGCGCATACCGATTTAAAAGTGGATGAATTAAAAGCCGCCATGGATTTTCACCTGGAAAGGCTCACTGAATTAAAGAAAAACATTCTTGCCTTCGAACGCCAAAGCAAATCGCTCGATGACTCTATTCAAAAATTAAATGCCCAACTGGCCACTATCAATGCCGGTCACGATGCTGCTACCAGCGACCTCGTTATTGCTATCGAGGCCAAACAGGGTGGCGAAGCTAATTTCAATGTCTCCTACTTTGTAAATTACGCCGGGTGGTTCCCCACTTACGACTTAAAGGTTGACGACATTTCAAAACCCATGAACATCCTTTACCGCGCCAATGTGCACCAAAACACCGGCGAGGACTGGAACGATGTAAAGCTTACCCTCAGCAACGGCGAGCCTAAAGTTAGCGGCGTAAAACCTGTTCTAAACCCTTGGTACCTGTCAACCGCTGGCGGCACTTACAAAAACAACTATTACTACAATCCCTACTCAGGCCGCGTGCCCGACCCTAACGTTACCGAAGTAAAGGGCAAAGTCTACGACGACCACGGCGCGCCACTTTTGGGCGCCACTATCATACTAAAAGGCAGCACCATTGGTACCACTTCCGATTTCGACGGCAACTACTCCCTCAAAATACCGCCCTCTTCGGCCAACTACCTGCGCGTTAGCTATATTGGCTATAACACTCAGGACATCCCCGTTTTTTCAAACCTCATCAACATCCGCATGAGCGATAGCCAGAATGAGTTAAATGAAGTAGTGGTAACCGGCTCCAAATACAAAGAATCAACCTCTATGGAAACCCTCCAAAGCGAAGGCATCTCAACCTTTGGTGGCGAAGAAAGGGCAGAACGTCAAAAAACCGCCCCCGTTTACAACGTAGCCACCAACGAAACCTTCAGCCCTACCACATACCAATACGAAATTCAGGCCCCTTACAACATTCCTGCCGATGGTAAAACCTATGCCGTTGATATTAAACAACAGGATATACCTGCCGATTACCTGTATGTAACCGTGCCCAAGATCGATAAAACGGCTTACTTAACTGCGCGCATTACCGGTTGGGAAGATTATAACCTCCTCGATGGCGAAGCCAACCTCTATTTCGAAGGCACTTATTTGGGCAAAACACTGCTCAGCACCTCTACTGCCGAAGACACTATTGAAATTTCCCTGGGCCGCGATAAAAGCGTAACCGTTAACCGCACCAAAGTGAAAGACTTCAGCAAAAAAACCTTTTTCGGCGATAAGAAAATTGCTTCCCGCTATTTCGAAATTTCGGTGCGCAACAACAAAAAAGAACCTATCAATATTATGGTGCTTGATCAGTTCCCTGTTTCCACCCAAAAAGAAATTGAAGTAGACAAACTGGAATACAAAGAGGCCAGCCTCGACGATGCCACCGGCAAGCTAACCTGGAACCTCCAGATATCGCCTGCCACTGAAACCAAGGTGGGATTTAAATATGCGGTTAAATACCCCAAAAACTACCATTTGCAATTAGAGTAGTTATGGGCCTGTTGTCAACTTTTTGGCTCAACGCAACTACACTTTTCAGCGTGTGAAAACATCTGTTTTTGTCTATTTTTTTCACTCCACTTTT
>DASZPC010000224.1:0-1610 GCA_035550455.1 Chitinophagales bacterium
TAAAAGCATTATTTTTCAATTACCAGTTTAAGGTAAATAGCGCCCTTAGTTGTGCTTAAGCCAATAAAGTATACCCCATTGCTAAGATTACTTACATTAATTTGCCTTGTATAAGTACCTGCATTTAGCGGCCCCGTTTCAAAATCGCTGCAAACCTTTTGACCCGTAATGTTTGTAATACTAATTGTGTAAATGCCCGGTGTGGTTACTGTCCATGAAAGCTCAGTGCTTGTATTGGTGGGGTTAGGGTAAAGGGATAACCCTGCCGCAATCAAATTGTTATCATCAACGCTGCTTATGCCGTTGCACAAATCGGCCAAAAATACATCGTTTGTAGAGTTGTCACCCACCAGCACGTGCGAACCAAAATAGGCGGTGTCGCTTACAGAACCGGCCACGTATACACATCCTGCATTATCCAACGCAATCCCCCCGGCTGTAGTAATTGGCAAAAAGCCCGCCCCCTCTGTTAGTTTTACCCATTGGGCATTACCATCGTTGCTAAACTTAACCACTGCATGGGTAATACCTGGTACGCCAAAGTTATTTGGATAAGGTATATTAACATGTATATTGCCAAAGGTGGCAGCGGTATCTTGAATTTCAAGTGCCAGGTAGCTGTTTCCATCGGCATCAGTGCTAACATAGTAATTGCCAAGAGAGGAGGCGAAAGCTGAATTTTGAATCCAGGCGGAATCGCCATTGGCGCTTAATTTTTCTAAAAAGTATTCACCTGTTTCCGCATTACTGTTCGGCCCTTCGGTAGGATAGGTAAGATAGCCGGCCAGGTAAACATTATTGCTGTTATCACTGCTTACTCCGTAGTTCACATCGGGCCCCTGCCAAACCCCTGCGCCGGTAGCCCACATAAAGCTGCCATCGGTTTTGTTCAGTTTGGCAGCAAAGCGGTCGAAGTAAAGATCGTTGGAGGTATTAATAACCGTGCCTCCAAAACTGTTGTCATCCGAAAATGCGCCCACTACCACGCAGTTGCCATCATGGTCTGTTGTTAAGGCGTAAGGTATTACATCGCCGGGGTTTAAATTAGTGGTAAGCGAAGTGCTTTGCGTTAACCAGCCCGGATTGCCGTCTTGGTCGTATTGCGCTACAAACATTACGCCGCCTGTGCCGCTGTTAATATTATGGCTGCCTATGCTCATAGTACCTGCCACGCTGCCTGCATAATACACATGTCCCGATGAATCAACTGCCACATTGCTGTTGCCCGAAGGGCTTATACTGCTGGCACCGCTCAGGTTACCGTATTGTACCCAGTTGGCGTTGCCGTTACCATCAAACTGTACCAGGAAGAAATTGTAAACATTATTCAACCCACTGGTAGTTGGATTTAGCGCTATTTTACCATTGTTAAACCAAACGGTATCGCTGTTGGTAGTGCCGCCAACGTAAACCTTCCCGCTATTGTCAACGGCAAGCCCGGTTAGTTCCTCGCTGGAATAACCGCCGAAGGTTTTGGCCCACAGCAGGCCGCCGTTAAAGTTATACTTTGCCAAAAATATGTCCTGCGTGCCGCTGCTGGGGTTAATATTAGCCAATGCCCCACCCCCCAAATCAACATAGGCCCCCTCGTACCAACCTGCTATATAAAC
>DASZPC010000225.1:0-3704 GCA_035550455.1 Chitinophagales bacterium
TAAAAGGCAATGCTTCAGCTACATTAGAATCAACCGGCCAAACGGCCGTAAAAGGAACGTTGGTAATGATTAATTAAGCGAATAATGAACGAATACTACCGCATTCCATTAAAATTCAGCGACCTTTTTAAAAAGAAGGAATTGCCCCGCTGCCGCGATGTAGGCGAAAGTATTTCTCAGCATATACACCTGATTCTCACATCTCAGTTTGGAGAGTATCGGTACGACCCTACATTTGGCTGTAATATTTGGGACCACGACTTTGAAAACATTTTTATAAACGAGGATTGGAACGACCGTGTTTCCGGCTCTTTAAAACAGGCCATTGACCGGCACGAACCGCGGTTGAAAAACGCCAGTGTAAGAGCCGAAATTATGCAGGAAGAGATTCAGCCGGGCAGTAAAGCTACCCCTATGCGCATAAAACAAAAAGTAGTGGTGCATGTTGAGGGGGTTTTGTCCAGCACCAATGAAAGGTTTGAAACAACACAAAAACTTTATTTAAGCCCGCTGTCATACGATTAAAAAACAAGCAGATACTAACCATGCTTTCGGATATATCAAGGGAAAGGATTAGGAGCAGGATGATGAAAAACGCCTCGCAATTATGGGGTGTACAGGCATCTGATATCAATGCTTTCGACCCCATTGTGAACATGCTTTTTGGCGCCTTTTCGGGCGAAATGGAGAAAATATATCACGAGGTAGAATCGTCCCACTCCCGGGTGCTTGAAAGGCTTTCAAAACTACTAATCCCCGAAATAAATAAAGGCCCGCTGCCGGCACACGGCATCGTTCATGCCCGCGCTAACGAGGCTCGCTCGGTTATAAGCAAAAGCACCCAGGTATTTTTTCAGAAGCGCATACCCAGCCGTGAAAGTTCCGTTCGCGAAACTTTCCGCGATATTTATTTTACCCCCGTTACTGAAACACTTTTGTTTAACGGCGATATCCAGTATCTGGCTTTTGGTAAATCGATTTATGCCAACCTCGATTCTATCCATAAAGAAAAAATGCTGGATGGCACGGGAGGAAAACGTATTGACAATAACACACTATGGGTGGCTGTTGATCTTAGCACCCGCCTTGAATCATTGAACGGCCTGTCGTTTTATTTCGATTGGCTGACAGCTTCTGAACGCGATTATTTTTCACGTTTTCTTCCTTCTACTAAGTGGTCGTTAAATGGGCTGCCTCTAGATGTAACCTTTGGCATTATACCTGACCAGGAAGATAATGCCGGGGAAATTTTAGAACCTGAGGTTGAGTTTGATCCGGCGCGCAATGTTGAAAGAGATGTCCTCAATTATTATAACGACCGCTTTGTAACTATTAACCTGCCCTCAAACTTTGCCGATGGAATCCATTCTCTGTCGGCCAAGTTGCCTGATGAATTAAAATCTGTTTTCTCAGAGGCACAGGTTAATTTTATTCAAAAAAAATTATTCTGGTTTAAAGTAAGCTTCCCTCCTTCCTTATCAACTGATGTTATTGAAAACATATTTTGCTCAATTAACGCTTTTCCGGCTGTTAACCGCAGGTTTAATGAATTTACCTACCGTTTACAGCCCCAGTTTAATATTATACCCTTAAACGCAGGCAACGACCACTTTTTTTCGGTGCATAGTGTTAAAGCCTCTGATGGCTCTAAATACAACAGCAGTTCAATGGCCGATACTCACAAAATTGCGGCTGGCATGTATGTTATAAGGCGCGGGGGTATAGAGCGTTTTGACACCCGCAATGCCTCAGAACTTTTAACTTATCTGGTTGAACTAATGCGCGATGAGAGTGCTTCGTTTGCTATTTTTGGCCAGGAAATGATTGCCTCTGACCTTCGGGAACTAAACCAAAACCTGAATGTAATTAGCCAAAAACTAGATAAAACCACCGACGACCTAACACCTGTTAGCTACTTAGTGCTGAAAACAAAAAACCAAAGTGATGTTGTTTTTGTAGAATACTGGAGCACAACCGGCGATTTTGGCAACAACCAAAAAACAGGCACTAAGCTAATGCTTGCCTCCGGCTCTAATGTTAGTAACGACCACCTTGTTTTACTTTCAAACACTACGGGCGGGCGCGATGGGCTTAGCGAATCAGAAACCCTGAACCATTTTAAGCATGCCCTGTTAAGCAGGCAACGTATTGTATCTGAAGCTGATATCCTTAATGTTTGCCACAGGGAACTGGGGAATCTTATTAAGGACGTAAAAATTGAAAAAGGCCTTGAAAATGACAGTAAATCGTTTTCAGGTTTCAAAAGGACGATAGATGTGGTTTTATACCCGGCTAATGAATTTAACCCTTCAGTTGATGAATGGACATCCCTTTGCCGTAGCCTCCAAATCAAACTTGAAAAAGGATCAGCGGTTATGATGCCCATAAGGGTAAAACTTTTTAACCCCTCAGCTAACTAAATGGAAGAGCGTAGCCTGCATATAACTGAAATAACCAGCGATATTAAAGCCGAGGTAATTGCTGCCGATATGGTAGAAGATGGCCGCGATGTTGACGATATTGTTATTTCGCCGGCAGGTACTTTTGAGCGTACATACAGCCGCGATATTTTGAGCCTTGAGGAACGCCAAGACAAATTAGGCCTGAAAAACCTGGTCTTTATGGATGTTTCGCGCGAGGGGCTTTATAATGCCTTGCCCGAGGCCCTTTTCCATTTTTATGATCGTGAAAAGAGGGCTGGCAGCAACTCATTTGTAGAAGAATATAAAAAACACAAGGTTGAGGAAGAGGCTGCGCGCTCATTTTTCCTTGCCTTTGAGAAGGAAATGAACCGCCTTCGCACCCTAACTGAGTTAGAGGAAAGAAAATCAATATTGGGTTTCTCAGAGCAATTTAAAGCCGATTTATTTTTAAGGCTATGGCCCGAACTAAGCGATATAGCCCCCGAATACCTGCCGGCTATGATTTTGTTATTGCCTGTATCGCACAAAGTTACCGGTAATACCGACCTTGCAGCCACTCTGCTGTCATATGTTGTTGATAGGAAGGTGGCTGTAACCTGTAACTATTCAACCCGCGCGGTGGCTAACCCTACCGGCAGCAACATATTAGCTAGCCGGAGTTTGGGCTATGATACAATAATTGGCGATTGGGTACCCGATAATTCACCCTTGGTAGAAGTAAGTATCGGGCCTGTTAAAAAGGGTGAATTATTGAAGTTTATGCTTGGTGGAGAGGCTTATAAAGCTATTGATTTGGCATGTAAGCATTTGTTTGCTGTTTTAGCCGATATTAATATATCTGTGTTATTGGATAATTTTGATGAAAAATTAATTTTGTCGGACGAAATTTCCGATGGGAAATTGGGGTTCACATCCCGTTTATAATAAACACGCATGTTTTCGAGGCTCGATTTTTTGATTCCTACGGTGTTCCTTACCATAGCCGGTACGTTAGGTACGGTGTTTTTTTTTCTAAAAAAAGAAGATAAGGATATCAGTGTCAAGGTATTTATTCTTTACACAGTTTCAAGCCTGCTTTTAAGTGGGTTGCTGGGTCTTACCGGCCTTATAAGCATACAGGAACCAATCACCATGTTCTTACTTCTGCAGGGGGCATTTCTTCTGTTTGGCGCTTTACATGCTTTCTCGCTATACAAACTTAACTCGTGGAGTACGCAGGAATCGTTCTGGCACGAATTTGTTTTTACGCTGTACATTGCCATTGTGGGGGCGCTAGCCTTT
>DASZPC010000226.1:0-4538 GCA_035550455.1 Chitinophagales bacterium
AGTTGCCATACATCATCTAACCCCAATAATATTGAACTTGACGGGACCCCGCAGCAGGTTTACGATGCACTTGTGAATGTAACACCGGTAAACTCAGTTGCGGCAGCCAATGGCATGAAAGAAGTGGACCCTGGTAACCCCCGAAACAGCTTTTTATTTGCAAAAATTAATCATGGCCTCGATTATTACTTTACCCTTAAAACGGGTGAAGGTATTGCCATGCCCGATTCGAATGTAGCCATGACCCAAACACAGCGCGAAATGGTACGCCAATGGATTTTATTCGGCGCGCAGGATACGGGTACCTGGGTTAGCATGGCAACTATTGATAGTTTTTATGTTACACAAGGTGGTCAGCCCCGTGTAACCCCATTGGCCCCACCCGATCCATCGCAGGGCGAGCAGTTTTATTTCGGCCCTATCTTTATGCGCCCGGGTGTAGAATTTGAATACAACCACAAATACAAGGTACACAACAACGAAACTATTGATGTGAACAGGATGAAGGTGGATGAAAACCCCGAAACCCACCATTTTGCCATTTACGATTTTTTGCAAGGCCATGATGGTATTATTGGTTCCGGGTTAAATAAAGTAGTAGGGATAAGCGATGAAGCCTTCTTGTTTTATAACGCAAATGTTGTTGCGCAATGGCCTAAACCAATGGACGTAACATACCCCAACGGAACAGCCTTGGTTTGGGACAGTGCATCGGTTCTTTGCCTTGATTACCACCTTATTAATTACGAAGATTATGTTATAGCTGCCGAAGCTTATTTAAATGTTTATTATCAGCCTCATCAATCTAGTACTATTCCTTTGCAAACAGCACAGGTGCGTTATGGTGGCGATGATGTTGATCAATTGGTGATTCCTAACAATGGTGTAGACACTACATTCAGGATCAACCAGTTCTCTCCCGATTCGGATTTTTACTGGAACATCATATCCTTACAGGCCCATACGCATAAGCATGGTACAAACTTCTTTGTTTGGAGCCGTAAAGCAAATGGTCAGAAAGATTCTCTAATATACAACGGTCAGTATAATCCTGATTATAGCCAGTTTGTGGGGACTTATTCATGGAACGACCCTCCTTACCGTCAATTTAATGAACCATACCCGATATACATGGGTAACGGTATGATTCATGAAGCTACTTTCTTTAACTCCGGCCCAGATACAGTGCATTTTGGGCTTAGCACTGAAGATGAAATGTATGTTACCTTTATTATCTACTATAAATCCGAATTTCCATATTCAGGAATAGGGGAAGTGCAAAAGGACAAGAGCCTTGACATGTACCCTAATCCAGCCAGCGATGTTGAGTATATTAAATTGGACAACAGCCTTGTAATGAGCCACCCTCAAATGCAGTTTTTTGATGCGCTTGGCCGAAAGGTATTAGAGATAAATGATATAGCTACCCAGGTATTCAGTGCCGATGTAAGCCAGTTGCCTAACGGCCTTTACACTTATCGCCTAGTTAATGGTGGCGAGGTGGTAGGTTCGGGCAAAATGGTTGTACAACGCTAATGCCTTTAATAACAAAAAGGAAACGCGCCGGAGTAATAATCTGGCGCGTTTTTTATTTATCAGAAGGAGGTTCATTAAAATAATTAGTTGGCATAAGTTATTGACTTTCAGCTTACTGATAAGTATGTTTATTTTCGTGCTTTAATTGGTTTACTATAGTTTTGAGGCCTTATTAATTATACGCCACTATACACCAGTACCTCTTCTGTTTATAAGTTGCCGTTATATAATGAATGAATAAAGGCCGCTTATGTTGAATTTAGTTGCAGATTTTACTGAAATGGAAGAAATTGAACTTAAACCGAAGCGCAAAAAGGAATCAGCTGAGGCTGAGCCTGTAGCTGAAAAACAGGTAAAGCCTGCTAAAGAAAAAGAAAAAAAGCCGGGTAAAAAACCAAAGGTGGAGGAAGAGCTAACACAGCACTGGTGGAACGATGGCAGGCTTACGAGCATGGCGGGTTTATTGCTTTTAGTTTTTTCGTTTGTGCTTTGCGTTGCCTTTACCTCGTACCTTTTTACCCTTGCCGATGACCAAAGCGAAGTGCTGAATGGGGGACTATCGGCCCTGGCAGACAGTTCTATCCATGCCAGAAATGCATTAGGACGTTTGGGGGCATGGCTTGCCAACGAATTTATTAATAATCTGTTTGGACTTTCATCGTACCTGTTTGCATTTATGTGTTTTGCAACAGGCTTTAACCTGTTGGTGCGCAAAGGTGTGTTTCCGGTTGTAAAAGTGATGATTTACTCCCTATTGGGTATGGTTTGGCTTTCATCCGCGCTCGCTTTTTGCAATTCATTGATAATGCCAGATAGTGTGCTTTCTTGGGGTGGGGCCTTCGGGAACTATCTTACGGGCAGCGAAGGCTATTTAACCGGTTTGCTCAAACCCTTTGGTATAATTGCTTTACTTATAACCACTGCATTAGTATTTGCTGTGGCGGTATATAATATCAATTTCAGTTTTATACTTAATCTTTTTGAACGTAAACCCCGGGAGGGCGTATTCACAGAAGCAGAAACAGGTAGCAGGAAAGATGTACCTGCATTTAAAGATGCCAGCGAGAACATTTTTGCCAAGGATAATATACAGGAACTTACCCCTGAATTAAGTGAACCTTCGATTTTAGAGGAAGAGTCAGAAGAAATGCCGGAAGAAGAAATAACCCTGATTATACCTGAGAAAGGAAAGCGGAACGGCAAGAAGGAAACGGAGGAACCTGAACTTGAACTGGAAGTAGAAAAGACTGTTGAAGAGGCGGTGGTAAATGAAAATACCGGCGGACTTGACACCAGTTATGACCCTACACTGGACCTATCAAATTACAAATTCCCCGGGCTGGAGTTGCTGGAAGAGTATGGCAGCGATAAGGTTAAAATAGATGCTGAAGAACTGGAGCGCAACAAGAACCAGATTATTTCTACACTGAACAATTACCAGATTGAAATATCGAAAATTAAAGCCACTATTGGCCCTACTGTTACACTATATGAAATTGTACCTGCCCCCGGTGTACGTATTTCCAAAATTAAAAACCTTGAAGACGACATTGCCTTAAGCCTTGCCGCCCTGGGCATACGCATTATTGCGCCTATACCGGGTAAAGGCACTATAGGTATAGAAGTGCCAAACGCGCACAAGGAAATTGTTTCTATGCGCTCATTGTTGGCCTCTGAAAAATTCCAGAATTCGAATGCTGATTTACCAATTTGCCTTGGCAAATCTATCAGCAATGAAATATATGTGGCCGACCTTGCCAAAATGCCCCACCTTTTAATGGCGGGTGCTACCGGCCAGGGTAAATCGGTAGGTATCAATTCAATCTTGGCCTCATTACTTTATAAAAAGCATCCATCGCAATTAAAATTCATTTTGGTTGACCCTAAAAAAGTAGAGTTAAGCCTTTACGAGGCATTGGAAAACCACTTTTTAGCCAAATTACCCGGTGAAGAAGATGCTATAATTACCGACACCAAAAAGGTAGTTACCACCCTCAATGCCCTTTGTGTTGAAATGGACCAACGGTACGATTTGCTTAAAAAAGCGCAATGCCGTAACCTGAAAGAGTACAACCATAAGTTTGTAAACAGGCAACTTAACCCGCAAAACGGGCATAAGTTTCTGCCTTATATAGTATTGGTGATTGACGAGTTTGCCGACCTGATTATGACGGCTGGCAAAGAAGTTGAGATGCCCATTGCGCGATTAGCACAGTTGGCCCGAGCCATAGGCATACACCTTATTCTTGCCACACAAAGGCCATCGGTTAATATTATTACCGGAACCATTAAGGCTAACTTTCCGGCACGGATAGCTTTCAAAACCACCTCTAAAATTGATTCAAGAACAATTTTGGATGCCGGAGGTGCCGAGCAGTTGATAGGCCGTGGCGATATGCTTTTATCAGTAGGTAGCGACATGATAAGGCTGCAATGTGGCTTTGTTGATACGCCCGAAGTAGAACGTGTGCGCGACTTCATCAGTAACCAGCAAGGCTACGCCATTCCATTTTTATTGCCTGAATACATAGATCCGAACGATAAAAATGCCGGGGGTGAAGACTTTTTAGGCGATGGCGAAAGGGATGACCTGTTTGAAGATGCCGCACGGGTTATTGTACAAAATCAGATGGGTTCAACGTCTTTAATTCAACGAAGGCTTAAATTAGGGTATAATCGTGCCGGTAGGTTGATGGACCAACTACAGGAGGCCGGAATAGTGGGTGATAACCTTGGCACCAAGGCCCGCGAAGTAAAATTTAAGACAGAAGCAGAATTGGAACAATATTTGCAAAAGCTAAATCAACAGGCTTTGTAACCATATTGGTTATATTGGGCGTTATTAATTGATTTAGCAATGAGAATATTTGTTTTGTTTTTATTAACAGGTTTTGTGTTGCAGGCGTTTGCCCAAAATGTCAACCCGGCAAATGACCCCGAGGCTGCGGCATTATTGCAAAAGGTAAGTGATAAGTATAAAAGCTACCGAAACGTTAGTGCAG
>DASZPC010000227.1:0-3578 GCA_035550455.1 Chitinophagales bacterium
AAACTCATATTTATCGCGTAACGAGTCAACTACTACGGGGTCTTCGTTAACTTTTGAAAGTACAGTATCGTAAGGCGTGTAACGTTGGCCGCCTCCAAAGGTTATTTTACCACCAATACCTACGGTATTAATCCGCTTGCCATTTTTACTGTGCCACCTGAATTCTTTAGTGCCCAGCAGGTTTAGAATGTAGTGGTTATTGAAGTCGCTGTTGTACCACAGCCCGTTACTGCCGGTTAACTTCGAGTCGAACACCGAACTGCTGAACATAATAAACCAGTTATGGGTAAAGAACTTTTCCATGGTAAACTCAAGGCCCATGTTGCGGCCAAGCCCTTTGTTTACCAACTTTCCCGGAAAAAAGTAATTAAAGCCGGTGCCCTCATCCATTACATTGTACGATGATGGGAAAGTATCAACCGGTATGTTCCATAGCTGCTGAAAGTAGCCTTCAATTTTGATGAGGATATCGTGTTTAAAGAAAATATCGTAGCCAAGTATTATTTCGAAACTGCGGATAAAATCGAGATGGCGGTTTTGTTCGATACCATTTGTATCCTGCACAAAATATTGGTAAACCGGCAACATTTGCGAGAATAGCCCGGCGCCGAATGAGAACGACTGGTTAGGCTTTATTTGCCACTTTAACGAAAAGCGAGGTTCCACACTTACCGATTTACTCAGGGTGAAAAACTGTGTGTGCAGCCCTATTACGGTACTCACGTTTTCTTTCAGCGCATATTTCCATTGCGCATAAGGTTGAATAAGTAAATGAAACTCGCCTTTTGTGTTTAAGCGGGTAAGCCATTTATAATCAGTTAACCATGGCACAAACTGAGGTTCCCAAAGAACGCGGTAGTAATACTGCGGCTGAAACATTTCATTTACAATGCCATAACGTATTGAACTGCGCGGGCTCAACTTATTATTGCGCATAAACGAAAGGGTCCAACGGGTATTGGCAAACAGGTAGTCTTCTAAATGGTAAAGGCTATCAACAATATAATTGCCACTAACGGGGTCAACATGGCGCACTACACGGTTAAACGAATCCTGGTTGTATTGGGTAGAAACGCCCAGTGTAATTTTTGAATACTCGTGGCTGTTAACCTGGTGGGTATAGGTAATGCCCATAGCGCCAAGGCCTGCCCGGTAGTACTCATCGGTGTTGGGCGAGGCATATATATCGTTGCTATCAGGCTTGCTTTGGTTGCTGCTTAAGAAGTTGATGTTTGAATGCCCTCCCAGGCCAAAAAGGGAAATATCATCACCATTTTTTAGCGGGAAATTGAGTTTAAATTGAAAATCCTGGTATTTGGGTATGGCAGTGGTACCAATATTAATGCCCATTTTAACCAGTGCTTCGAGGGTGGCATAACGGTAGTTGAAAATGTACGAAGCTTTGGTGTTTTTACCCAACGGGCCTTCGCCAAAAAGTTCGGCGCCCAGCACCCCTAATTGGGCGGTGTATTCGTGTTCATCATTATTGCCGTTTTTAAGCCTGATATCGAAAACCGCTGCAGTGGCATTACCAAATTCAGCAGGAAAAGCGCCGGTCATAAAATCGGAAGTGGAAAGCATTTTATCGTTCAGCACCTCTACACTGCCACCGGTTTGCCCTTCACCGGCAAAGTGGTTCGGGTTGGGTATAACCAGATTATCAACCCGGTAAAGCACGCCAAAAGGCGAGTTGCCGCGCACTACTAGGTTATTTTGCGAGTCGTCGGTACCCGATACGCCTGCATAATTCTGAGCCATACGGGCAGGGTCGCCGCGCGAACCGGCATAACGTTCGGCTTCCTCGGGCGTAAAAGTGCGTACACTTAAAATAGCCATTTCGTTAATACTCTCGCCACGCTTCAGGCCCGATACGACTACTTCCTGTTTTGTTTCAATAGCCGAGGCCATGCCGAAATTCAAAACAGTTTCTTTGCCTGCATTAACTAATATATTAGGGGTGTAAACCTTTTTATACCCTATATAGGATGCCAGCAGGTTAACCCGGCCCACCGGTACATTTTCAATCCGGTAGTTGCCCTGCGCATCAGTTACAGCGCCTGTTAGTACCGTAGAATCTTTAAGGATGGCCACATTTACGCCCTCCAGGGGTACGTTCGATTCCTGATCAGTTATAGTGCCGCGCACAATCTGTGTTACTTGCTGCGCATGCACAACACTAAGCCCAAGCACTAAGGAGAATAATACTGGGTAGAGTTTTCTCATATTTCGTTTCTTGCTTCCGGAGGTAAAACCTTACGGCTTTATCTCTTCCACACTATCCACAAAAAAGTGCGTATGGCCCTGCCAGGGCATATTTTTAAGGACTTCCCGGTAATGTAGCGATACCCTTTTTCCTTCTAAATGCATAAGGGCATCAGCAGTCGCCTTGTTTTTTACGGAAAAATCCCACATTTGGTTCATCTGTGCTGTGTTTGGCACATTGCCCATACCCCCCAGGTTAAGTTCCCCTTCGTAGGTTTTAAATATAAACCCCGTACGCGAAAACCTTATAAGTACCCCGGCACGGTAACCATCGCTGTAAGTAAAATTGCAAATCAGTAATACTATGGCGTTTATTGCTACCAACACCAGTATTATAATAAAAATGATTTTCAGCTTACTGGTGCGTTTTTGGTTAGGAGTGCTCATGCTTTAAGGATGGTTTTGTAAAGCAAGTTACAAATTTGTAAATGCTTTAAAGTAAATATTGTTAGCCCCGGTTGGTAAGTTGGAATGAGGTAAAAAAAGGCGGTGTTGTACACACCGCCCTGAAGGTAAAACCAGACATGAAAATCTTTACCGGAGCAGGGTTACTGAACCTTTATAGTTTTTATGCGAACCGTTAAGGAAAGCCGCAGTAATTACATATACGTAGTTGCCAATTTGGGCAGGTTCGCCTTTATAAGTGCCATCCCATTTAAACCGGTAATCGTTGCTTTCAAATACTTTTTCGCCCCAGCGGTCAAATACGCTTACTTCAAAAAACGATACGGCGCCCATATCGCCATATACTTCAAAGTAATCGTTGTTTCCATCGCCATTCGGGCTAAATGCATTGGGTACAAAAATATCAGTAGCCCCTTTTAATACATTCAGGGTAATGGTATCGGTTGCCTTACAGCCGTTGGCATCGGTTACCCAAACCGTGTACAGTGTGGTTTCGGTAGGCACTGCATTCGTGCTTTGGCAATCGGTGCAGGTTAGGTTATCGGTAGGTGACCATGTGTAAGTATTGTCATGGTTTGAGGTGGTGTTAGCTACCAATGGTATTGCCTGCCCGGTGCTGATAGTAGTGGCCGCATCAATATGTACCTGCAGGTTATAATCAACCCCAACGGTGTAGTTTTGGGTTACACGGCAATTATGGATATCGGTTATGGTAACCGTATAGCTGCCCTGCGACAGGTTGCTGATTGACGAGCCAGTTGAGCCGTTATCCCATTGATAGCTATAGCCCGGCGAGCCCCCGCTAACACTTAAGTTTATGGAACCGTTTTCGGTGCCTGTGCACGAAATATTATGCACGGAATTAGCTACCGAAAGGGCTGTGGTAATTTGTACAATAGCCCCGGTGGTAG
>DASZPC010000228.1:0-4202 GCA_035550455.1 Chitinophagales bacterium
TGATGGTAAGCATAAACACCAGTGTTCTGGCAGCGCCGTCAAAACCTCCCATATTCGATTTCATAGTATTTTGGTTTAGTAGTTGAATGAATAATTAATTGATACGTCAAAAGTATCCTGGCGCCACTTCAAAGCATATGACAATGCTCAAGTGCAGAACTGACGTTTATCAGGTGTTGACTTTAAAAAACGGAAGACTTATTTCAAAGGGGAGCGCGAAAAAGCTGTTTTCCCCTTACAATTACCTTAAGGGCTTTGCGGGCCGAAATATGGCGGTGCCGTGTATGTTCAATCCTGAAGCGCTCCTTGTATGCTTTAAATATATTATTATATGAAACCGACCCGCTTAAGGTCTTATCAGAACGGTTTATCACTGGCAGAATATCCAGGTTGGTTTTTAGCATCGTATGTACGGCTATTTCGAGCTTATTATCGGCATATACCGAATAAATTTTAGGTACAAGGAGGGCGGTTATTTTTTCGCATGCATTCAATTGACTCAGGGCTATTTCATCTTTACTTACAAAACCCAGTATTGATTGCTGCCCTGTATCAATTATTAGCAGGGTTTTAAACGGGTAGTTAATTCCTTCGCCAACTAACCAATGCTGTACTTCGCCAATTGTATTTTCGGCACTTATTAAGGGAATACTTTCCCCACCGTCCCCATCGGCCATTACATCTTCCACCAAGGTGGTTTGCAGCATATCAGGCACATAACTATCAGGAGCCACCACTCCACGACGGCTTATTTTTTCAGTCATAATAGTATTCTTCATGAGAATAAAAGAAACGATATATGAAGAAACGCTACCTGCTATAAGCGGCAACAGGATATTTTGCTGGCCAGTGGCCTCAAGGGCAAAAACGACAGAGGTAAGCAATGCCCTGGATGCACCTGCGAACAACGCAGCCATACCCACACAAGCCGCTACTGGCAGGCTAATGTTTAATTGCGGGGCAATCATTTGAAAGCCCAAACCAAGCATACAGCCCAGAGCACTGCCCATAGTTAATAATGGTGCCAGAGTGCCCCCGGATGTACCACTGCCAAGAGATATAGCCCAAGACAGAAATTTAGCCAAGCAAAGTGCAAGTAATACCGAAACGGTAAGGTTGCCAGATAGGGCATTGGTAATATTTTCATAGCCAACACCCAATGTGTGGGGGGCAAAGTATCCAATCAGTCCCACGGCTACGCCACCAATGGCGGGCCACCACATCCAATGCACTGGCAAATGCTCAAAGGCATCTTCAATAAGATAAATAGAACGTGTTACCACTATCGATGCCAGACCTACCAGCAAGCCGATAATTGCACAGGCCATGATTTCGTTGCCGCCGGGTGTTGACACTTTAGGCATAGGAAAAACCGGCTGCATACCAAAGAATAAAAAATGCATACAGGCACCGGTTACACAAGCTACCATTACAGGAATAAAACTTTTGGGCGCAAGTTCAAATAGCAGCAATTCAATTGCAAGCAAAATAGCAGCAAAAGGGGTACCAAAAATCGCCGCCATACCTGCAGTAGCCCCTGCCGATAGCAACACCTTTCTTTCAAATGGAGTGGTATGAAGGGTTTGCCCGCACAAAGAACCCAGTGCCCCCCCGGTAGCAATAATAGGCCCTTCGGCGCCAAAAGGCCCACCAGTTCCTATAGATATAGCAGAAGACAAGGGTTTCAAAAGTGTTACCAGCGGCGGTATATTGCTATCGTCAGTTAATATTTTTTCCATGGCCTCGGGTATGCCATGGCCCCTTATAGCTGCCGAACCAAACCGGGCCATAACACCTACAATTAAGCCGCCAATTACAGGCACCAGCAATACCCAACAGCCCAAATGGTTACCTGCCGGCGAAACCGACCCGGCACTAAACCTGCCGTAGAAAGACAAGTTGGTAAAAAAGTCGATAAGTTTAATAAGGCCCTTAGCAATAAAGCCGGCTGCAATAGCATTAATAAAAGCCAGGCCTGTTATAAAAAATAACCGTTTGGGTTGTTGCCTTGGTAAGTAATTTTCGAGGTGAACAAGAACTTTATCAACTTTTATGGGTTGTTTGTTTTTAGCTCTTGTTTGGTTTTCCATCCATATTTTTATGTCCGCAAAGTTAATCCAACTGGACGAAGGATTTCTGTTAAAATTACCTACCCTGGCTTTTTAAACGCTTCGCCGTTGTAATCGAAGTTATAGTCGCCCCGCATACTAAACGCCGATGGGTAAACTGGTTCATCGGTAGGGAACCATTTCTTTTTATTTATATCGGCCAGAATAAACAATCCATGTTCATCTCCGGCAGCACAAAAATGGCCAAAATCTCCCCAATAAATGGGCAAGGGGTGTAAACCGTTCAGTTGCTTATAAGTATCTTCAATATTAGTAGTGCCAATACCAATTTCGCTGATGCTTAACCATTGCGCAGCACTAAATGGCTGCACATCAATTATGTCCAGGTCCCTCCTTGCAATCAGTTCTACAATATTCCCGTCGGCATCATGAAAATAAACTGACTTTGCATTCCAGTTCGGGAAATCAACCACTTCTCTCCCATCAAAAGCCAGTATCGCTACCTTAGGTTTCAGCCATGCAAGGGCCTCATTTTCTTTGCCAGAGGGAATATTTACGGCAAAATGATAATTAGTGGCAAAGTCCCTCTTTTCAAATACCAGTTGGGTTTCGCCTATTTGTATTTTTACCGCTTCCCGGCTTGCTTTTTTAAGAGGTAGCCCCATTACCTTTTCATAAAAATTAGCCTGGTCTATGGGGGCCTTACTATACAAAACCAGCTCTTTCACCTTCATAATGGCTAAAAATAGCCCAAAAGCGGCGTTTTTAATTGCTTTTTAAAACAACCGAAAAAAAATTTCATTTTTTGAAACCTAAGCCCAACCCTGCCGTAAAAGAAGATACCATAGTGCTTAAGTTTAAAAAGAGTCGGGGGTCAGGGCCCGGCTCTTTTGCTTTTTATACCCTGCTTGTTTCTCCTTTATGTGGCTATTTCATTATCCTGCCATTACCGCTGGCCTTGCTTTATAGTTTTTGCGCACCACTGTTGCTAATGAAGTACCTGTTAACTTGCTTTCGGCCCAATCGCTCAAATACAAAAGCTTTAGCAATACTATATTGGGAAATTTCTCCTGCATTTGTTTGTAAAACAGCTTCTTGTCGGTAACCGGTTTATCTATAATGCTTAAAAATTCAGCTTCTTCAGGGGTAATCTTTTTCATCCGGGTTTTTAACGATTTTACAAGCGGTTTTAAAAGTTGCGAGTTGCCAATATCAACCTGCATTACCAAATTCAGCATTTCGGCCGTTTTCTTATCCTCTTCCGATAACCTGTTGATATATGAAGGATTGAAAAAATTAAGCGTGCTTAGCGCATCGCGGTAGTTACCATTCGAAAACTCAAACAACAATTTAGCATTCATAATCCTTACCGTATAGGCCCACAAATTTTCCAGGTTTTCATCAATCTTGTATTTCTGTATCATCTCCTTCGAAAACGCTTCACCTTCTTCGTGCCTGCCCGTATGCCACAAAACATCCTGTTTAAGGTGTGTGTAAGCAACTGCATTTTTAAAAGCAAAAGCAGCACTTTCCATCTGTATTGCCTTATATTCCTCAATCAGTTTATCGGCCAGGGCAAGGTTCTTTACATAAAAAGCTGCTACAATATAGTTTTGCAACGAACTGGTAAATTCCTTCGTTAGTATTTCTGTTTTATTGCCCAGCCATTTCTTCTTTCGTATCTCATAAACCTCCTTACATATTTTGAAAAAACTCCCTGGTTCCTGCTGAAGTATATAATAATAAGAAAGCGCCATTAACCGCCTCATTTCTGCATATTCTGTCAATGCACTTTTCTTCGATTGTAAAAATGCTACGTTCAGGTTATCCTTCGGCGCATGTTTAATACCGTAGTTATCGCGCAGGGTTATCATGGCAAAGGCCAAATGCTCCTGCTCTACCATATCAGATATATTGTTGTCCTTTATTACCGACTCCTTTATTTGTGCCGTTATGCCTTTTATATTCGCCAGCAATTCTTCCGGTTTCCAGGTCCGCATCAGCGCATTCGATTCTGTTTTTAGTAATATGCTTTCCAGGTAAAACATTCCATTTTCAGCCGCAAGTTCTTTGTATTGTTTAATTAGTTTCAGCGCTTTCTCGCGTAAATTCTTTTTCAGCAGGATATTAACT
>DASZPC010000229.1:0-2786 GCA_035550455.1 Chitinophagales bacterium
AACTGGCGCTGGGAAACCATAGAAATAATGCCCACCCAAAAAGGCTTCACCCTAAAATGGCGCGCCATTATACCGGTAGGCGAAGATGTGGTGGTGGAACACGGCCTGGATATTGTTGAACTACGCGATGGTAAAATTTCGCGCAACGAAGTTTACTTCGACCGCACCGACTGGCTGAAAGCCATAAAAAGATAACCGGCCTATTCCGGCGTTAAAGTATCCAGCAAAGAAGACCCCTGTTTAATATAAACAGGAAACTCGTTAAGCGGCAAAATAACCGTTTGCGTGCTACCGCCCGCATGCACCTGCCCTTTATCAAACAAATAAACCCAGTTGCTTCCCACCGGGAATTTCACGGTGGCTATGCCACCGGTTTGTAAAATCGGGGTTACAAAAACATCATCGCCCAGCATATAGCTGTAATCGCTTTCGCTTATAAAATTCATCATGGCCCTGCCTTCGGCATACCTCGCCGATGCTGTTTTCATCAGGTAAGGAACCATTTGTTCGCGCAGCAGCACAAAGCGCTTGTAAACATCGGTGGTTTGCTGGTCAAACATCCAGGGCCGGTGTTCGCCGCCGCCGCCGTTTTCCATTAAGCCGCAAAAAGCGCCCAGTTCTGCCCAGCGCAAAAACAATTCTTTCGAGCGGCCTGTGGCCGGGTAATTATTATCCGTGCGGTAACCGCCAATATCTGAACCAAAACCGAGGTAGCCGTATAGGTCAGACTGGTACATATTATTCAGCGCCTTGCTCATGCCGGTAAACGTGGCATCCTGGTCGCCCACCCAGCAGCTCCAGCCAATATTTTTAGGCGTAAAGGCAAACGCATCGCCCCCTAAATCGCCGTACCCGTAATTATCTATCGGGCGCGACATAATAACCCTGTCTATCCCAAGTTTTTCGCGGGTGTAATCATGAAAAATGCGGTAGTACCTGTCCGAGTAATCGTTCTTATTAGGTATGGTAGTACCCAGCGCCGGTGAGTATTGCGCAAAGGCACAGTAAAAATCAGTGCCATCGCATTTCCAGCCGTCAATACCCAGCGCAAGGGTGGTATCCATCAGGCCTTGCCACCAGCTAACGGCATCGGGGTTGTACCAATCAATAATGCTGCCCTTGCCCTTCCACCAGCTTTGCACCACCGGCCCACCACTGGCACTTTGCTTCATAAAATAGTTATGGCTGTCGGCATAATCGTAAAGCGGGTGTACATTAGTATCTATAATACCCGTTATCCAGAAAAGCACTTTCACGTTTTGCGAATGGAAATAATCAACCATGCCTTTTACATCAGGGTATAAAGTTGTATCGGTTTGAAAAGTGTTATAGCCGGTTTCCCAGGGGCTGTCAATAATTATAGCGCCTACCGGTATGCCGTGGGCCTGGTAATCGGCAACCAGTTGTTTGGCGCTG
This sequence comes from Chitinophagales bacterium, assembly GCA_035550455.1. Classification (GTDB taxonomy): domain Bacteria; phylum Bacteroidota; class Bacteroidia; order Chitinophagales; family LD1; genus Bog-950. The sequence goes on from DASZPC010000229.1 coordinate 1,417, forward strand.
GCAGTAGTGCCTTCATCTTCCCATACCCAGTGGTGAAAAATCCATTCGGGCCAGGGGGTGGTTTGGGTTTGCGTACCCGAAAAATACTTATTCTCCTTATCCTTTTTACATCCTGCAAAAATCAAAAGCACTGTAACCATTAAAATTTGCTGTACCGCTTTTTTCATGGCAAAGAATTTTAGCTAAAGGTAATATTTGCATTTAAGGCATAAAATTTTTTGCTCTTGCTATTCATCCATAAAGCGGGCTTATTTCAAAGTGCTGCTGAATTCTATCTTTGTTGCCTTAAATATTGATTATGAAATTCGGAACTAAAGCCATACACGCGGGCCTCGAACCCGACCCCACCACCGGGGCTATTATGACACCCATTTTTCAAACTTCCACCTACGTGCAGGAGTACCCGGGCAAGCACAAAGGTTTTGCCTATGCCCGTGGTAAAAACCCTACGCGCCAGGCCCTCGAAAAAAACATTGCCGCTTTGGAAGACGGTAAATACGGCTTGTGCTTTAGCAGTGGTATGGGCGCTACCGATGCCGTTATAAAACTACTGCGCCCCGGCGATGAAGTAATAACCAGCGACGACCTGTATGGCGGCTCGTACCGCATGTTTACAAAAGTGTTTGCCAACTATGGTATTAAGTTCCATTTTATTGCAATGGGCGATGTAAGCAATATTGAAAAATACATCAATGCCAATACCAAATTGATTTGGATTGAAACGCCCACCAACCCCACTATGCAAATAGTGGATATTGAAGCCGTGGTTAAATTGGCAAAGCCACGAAATATTTTGGTGGCCGTTGATAACACCTTCGCCTCGCCCTACCTGCAAAACCCCTTGCATTGGGGCGCCGATATTGTAATGCACTCGGTTACCAAATACTTAGGCGGCCACAGCGATGTGGTAATGGGCGCCCTGGTTACGAACGATGATAAACTATTTGAGCAACTGGCTTTTATACATAATTCGTGCGGGGCGGTACCCGGGCCTATGGATTCGTTCCTGGTGCTGCGCGGCATTAAAACCCTGCACCTGCGCATGGAAAGGCATTGCTATAACGGAAGAAAGATTGCTGAGTTTTTAAAGGGCCATCCTAAAATTGAAAAAGTGTACTGGCCCGGTTTTGAAGACCACCCCAACCATGCTGTGGCTAAAAAGCAGATGAAAGATTTTGGCGGCATGATTTCGATAGTATTGAAAAATGCAGGCGAAGAAGAAACCTTCAAAATTGCTTCTTCTTTCAAAGTTTTTTCGCTCGCCGAATCGTTGGGCGGCGTGGAATCTTTAATTAATCATCCTGCCACCATGACCCACGCTTCTATGCCTAAAGAGGAGCGCGATAAAGTAGGGGTGGTAGGCAACCTGC
>DASZPC010000230.1:0-1819 GCA_035550455.1 Chitinophagales bacterium
GGGTCAAAATCATCCGTAACATAGCCATCAACCGGGTCCATCAGGTGCATTTGTTTTACTTCTTCCACCACACCACTATTTGAGCCCACTGAATAACTAAGGGAGTAGTTTTCCTCGTCTTCCACTTCTTTTCTAAGCTCCTGGTCTTCAGGTTTTACCTCGGTAAGGTCAATTTGCTTATTGCCTGCTGCGGGGGTATGGTTAGGCAGGGTCCTGGTGGTATCGATATTGCCGCTGGCCACATTGGCAAGGTCGTTAAGCCAAAGGCCACGTGCATGCAGGGCATGTTGTAACGAGTCGGTTTTTACCTGTAACTGTAAAATCTGGCTACGGTAGTTGTAATCGCCAAAGCCCGGTATAAAGTACTTAAGTGGGGTATAAATAATAGCGGCGGCGGTAAAAAACACCAGGGTGAAAATAATGACCCCTAAAAACACCCAAACATTATTATGGCTAAGGGAAAGTGAAAACCGTTCCTCGAATGTTTCGTCATTGAGGATAACAAAGCGGAATTTATTTTTTATTTCCTTGTTCCGGCTGGTTTTCAGCTTGCCTGCCATAGTAAATACCTATATGTATTTTTGCTAACCATTATCACTTTCTTTTAACTATTCCCGTTATTGCTTTTATTTTACCTAAAACGAAATATTTTTGTCGTTTTAGTGTTAATAACGCTGCAGGTTAAAAACCGCAATAAAATTGAAGGCGCCAAAGGTATTAATATTTTCGTTTTACATTGTTCTGCTGATGTTGTATGGTTGCTCTACAACCAACCATGCGGTATTGCCCAAACAGGCCTATCATGATATTACCTCGCATTACAACGCTTATTTTAATACACACGAAAAGCTGAAAGATGTTTTTAAGCTTTCAGAAACCAGCCATAAAGACAAGTTTGATTCGGTATTACCGGTTTATTATTATAACGACCCCAAAGAGTTTGCCAGCTATACCGGCGACCTTGACGATGTGGTTAAACACAGCACCCTTGCCATACAACTGCACATGCCATCGAACTGGACTGACGACCATTTTTTGCAAATTGGGGAATGCGATTACTTAAAAGGCGACTATGATAAGGCCAGCAACAGCTTCAAATATATTACTACCGAGTTTAAAGAAGGCGTTGATTATGTAAAGGTGATGAAGAAGCTGGGCAAAAAGGTAGGGAAGTATGTGCATGGCAAAAAGCCCAACATTAAGCCCGAAGTAAAAGTAGTGATAAACAAAGATGGGGTGCAAACCCTTGAAAAAGTAGATAAGCGGCCTTCGGTTTCGATATGGATACATACCCCGGCAAGGTCAATGGCATTGGTTTGGCTGATAAAAACATACACCCGGCAGAAAAAATACGACCAGGCCTCCTCTATTGTAACTTACGTACGCAACGATGATTTGTTTTACCGGAACTTTGACCCGGACCTTGATTTGGCAGAAGCAGACCTGAAAGTTTCAAGAAAGGATTATGCAGGTGCTATTGCCCCGCTTGAAAGCTATGTTGATGCCAAAAAATTCAAAAAGCACAAGCACCGGGTGGTAAGGCAGCGATTTGTTTTAGCGCAATGTTACCAGGCAACCGGCAATGCCAAAAAAGCAATTGATAATTACAAGTTGGTGCTGAAAAGCAATCCTACTACAGAGATGGAGTTTTATGCCAAGCTAAAACTTGCCAAGCTTTCGAGGGCGAGTGCTGATAATGATGATGATGTGAAAACCCTGCTCACCAAAATGTCGCGCGATAAGCGCTACCGCGATTATTGGGACCAGGTTTATTACGAACTGGCTTTGCTGGCGCTGAACGAGAATAAACGCGATGATG
>DASZPC010000231.1:0-2654 GCA_035550455.1 Chitinophagales bacterium
CCCACGCAGTGCTAACCAGTTGCGATACCGAAAGGCCCGATGAAAGTATTTTAGCCTTTAAATCAGTTACATCTTTATCATCTACTAATGTATAAGTTACTGCCGGTATAGGGTCCTGCCATATTAATTCCTCTGTAGGAACTTCCGGCCCCAGGTAACGGGCTACAGGGCCCATATCCCTATGGGTAAGTTTGTACCAAGCCCTGGCAAAAGCATCGGCAAACTTATCGGGGTTCTCGTAAAAGTACCTCGAAATAGGTTCATAAACAGGGTCGAACCGCAAAGCAAGGTCAGTGGTAAGCATAAACGGCGCATGTTTTTTTGCAGGGTCATGCGCATCGGGTACCAAACCTTCACCAGCATTGCCTTTGGGCTTCCATTGCTGCGCACCGGCAGGGCTTTTTGTTAGTTCCCATTCGTAGCCAAACAGGTTTTCAAAAAAGTTATTGCTCCATTTAGTAGGTGTGGTAGTCCAGGCGCCTTCAAGCCCGCTGGTAATGGTATTTCCACCACTGCCAGTACCCAGTGTGTTTTTCCAACCCAGGCCCTGCTCTTCAATACCTGCTGCGGCAGGTTCAGCGCCTACATATTTACCGGGGTCGCCCGCACCGTGAGTTTTACCAAATGTATGCCCACCGGCAATTAGCGCCACAGTTTCTTCATCATTCATAGCCATGCGGCCAAAGGTTTCGCGTATGTCTTTTGCAGCCGCCAGCGGGTCAGGCTTGCCGTTAGGCCCTTCGGGGTTTACATAAATCAAACCCATTTGCACTGCTGCCAGCGGGTTTTCCAGTTCACGGTCGCCTGTATAACGGCTATCGCCCAGCCATTTTGTTTCCGAACCCCAATAAACGTCCTCCTGTGGTTCCCAAACATCTGCACGACCACCCGCAAAACCAAAGGTTTTAAAACCCATTGATTCTAATGCGCAGTTACCGGCCAGTATCATCAGGTCGGCCCACGAAATTTTGCGCCCGTACTTTTGCTTAACAGGCCACAACAGCAAACGCGCCTTATCAAGGTTTACATTATCGGGCCAGCTATTCAGCGGGGCAAAACGCTGTTGCCCGGCCCCACCGCCACCGCGCCCATCGGAGATACGGTATGTACCCGCGCTATGCCAGGCCATACGTATAAACAACGGGCCATAGTGCCCGTAATCTGCGGGCCACCAATCCTGAGATTTTGTCATCAGGTCAAAAATGTCCTGCTTCACTGCTTTTAAATCCAGCGATTTAAATTCTTTAGCATAATTAAAATCCTTGTCCATTGGGTTTGAAAGGTTCGACTGCTGGCGAAGGATATTCAATTTTAGTTGATTGGGCCACCAATCGCGGTTATGTGTGCCGCCACCGGCGCCTTGTTTTAATTCGCCGTGGTTAAACGGGCATTTTGCCACGCCATTACCATTGGCCCCTGCTGCTTTACTTTGAGGTGTGTTACTTTCCATGAGCTTAATTTATGGTTGTTGTAAAAAATCGAATTAACGTAAATGAACGGTAAATTTTAATGATTTTAGTCAATTAGAAAAATCAATATTCGCTATATTGGCATCAATAATATTGATAATGACCCTTCAACAACTCGAATACGTTATTGCCCTTGACAACCACCGTAACTATGTAAAGGCCGCTAAAAGCTGTTATGTAACACAGCCCACACTGAGCATGATGGTAAAAAAGCTGGAAGATGAAATTGGGGTAAGTATTTTTGACAGAAATAAAAAACCGCTGCAACCCACTAAAACCGGGGTTGAAATTATTAGCAAAGCCAGACAGATATTAAGGGAAGTTAATTACCTGAAAGCTTATGTAAACAAAGAAACCGAAAACATTGAAGGCGAATATACTATTGGTATTATACCCACTGTAGCACCTTATTTATTACCCCTGTTTATTACCGCTTTTACCAACCGTTACCCACGTACTTACCTAAACATTAAAGAAATGCAAACCGACCAGATAATTGACGGATTGAATAAAGGCACTATTGAACTGGGCATTGCGGCAACACCGCTTGAAACCTCGTCGCTACGGGAGATTCCTATTTACAACGAGCCTTTTTTACTTTATGATAAACCGAACGATAGCAAAACCAACGCATCAAAAAACATAAACCCATCGCAGCTTGACATTAACGATATTATATTAATGGACGAAGGCCATTGTTTCAGGGACCAGGCACTGGCGTTATGCGGCAATAAAAAAGCCCGGAAACATAAATTCCCGTTTGAGTACAAAAGCGGCTCCATTGAAGCCATCAAAAACCTGGTTGACAAGGGCATGGGTAAAACACTCGTGCCGGAATTATCTGTTTTAGGTGAAACAAACCGGAAAAACATTACCCGCTTTAAATCTCCCGAGCCGGTTAGGGTAATAAGTTTAATAGTACATAAGAGTTTTACCAAAGAGGCTTTAATTGAAGCACTGCACGGGATTATTTCCAGCGCGGTTCCAGACAGATTTACCAAAAAACAGAAATTCAAGCGCGTGAAATGGAGGTAGTTTCCATTGCCCCAGACCACTCAATAAATGACTGACATCATTTAACGCTTAATTTCCTGATTTACTTTTCATTTCTTATTATCGCTAAATGTTGTTACCCATAACCGGGCAAACCATTTAACCATGCAATAAGCGCTGATGAAGAAACCT
>DASZPC010000232.1:0-2701 GCA_035550455.1 Chitinophagales bacterium
CGTTGTAAGAAGAGGTTAAAGCCGCCAACACAGCCAAATCAATAGCCGGGTCTTCTACACGCAGGCCGCCGGCAATATTCAAAAACACATCCTTAGTGCCAAACCGGAAACCGGCACGTTTTTCCAATACTGCCAGCAGCATGTTTAAACGCCGCACATCAAACCCGGTGGATGAACGTTGCGGGGTGCCATAAAACGCAGGGGTAACCAGTGCCTGTGTTTCTATTAAAAAAGGGCGCATACCTTCCATCATGGCAGCTATCGAAATACCGCTGGGCTGCTCATCGCGCTGGGTTAATAATATTTCCGATGGGTTCAATACCGGCCTTAAACCCTCGCCTACCATTTCGTATATGCCAATCTCTGAAGTAGAGCCAAAGCGGTTTTTAATAGTGCGCAAAATGCGGTAGGTGTAATTGCGGTCGCCTTCAAACTGCAACACCGTATCAACTATATGCTCTAATACTTTCGGCCCGGCAATCATACCGTCTTTGGTAATGTGCCCAATCAAAAAAACCGGCACGCCTGAATCTTTGGCATAGCGTTGCAACTCGGCCGTACATTCCCGCACCTGCGACACACTGCCGGGCGGCGATTCTACATACACCGTAAACAGCGTTTGTATGGAATCAATAATCATCAAATCGGGCTGCAATGCTTCAGCCTGCTTAAATATTTGCTGTGTGTTGGTTTCGGTAAGTATAAAACACGCCTCATTTTTAATGCCAATGCGCTCGGCCCGTAATTTAATTTGGCGGTCGCTTTCCTCGCCGGTTACATACAGCACTTTCGTTCCCTTTAATTGTAGCGCCAGTTGCAGCATCAGGGTCGATTTGCCAATGCCCGGGTCGCCGCCAATAAGTATCAGCGAACCATCCACAATGCCGCCGCCCAATACCCGGTTCAATTCCGTATCAAGCGTATCAATACGCCTGGTTTCCAGTTCATGCACTTCCTTTATAGGCACCGGCCTTTGCTCTTCATGTTTCTTTGGCGTGTGGCTGCGCTTTTCTTTCAGCTTCTCCTCTACCTTATCTACTACCTCCTCAACATACGTATTCCACTCCCCGCATACAGGGCATTTGCCAATCCATTTGGGCGATTGGTTACCGCAGTTCTGGCAGAAATAGATAGATTTTGTTTTAGTGGCCACGGCTGCAATTTAAAAAAGAAAACCCATCAACTTTCGCTAATGGGTTTTAAGCAATACAGGGTTGTGTACTATTTCTTTACGTCAATAATTTTAAACTCGGTGCGACGGTTTTTAGCACGCCCTTCCGGGTTATCGGCGCCATTAGGCAATGTATTAGGGGCAATTGGCATTGATTCTCCATAGCCCTTTGCCACAATACGGCTCTTGTCAATTCCTTTTTCAACCACATAGTTTACACAGCTTTCCGCACGTTTCTGGCTCAGGTCCATATTATACTTATCAGTACCCTTACTATCGGTATGCGAGCTTAGCTCAATCACCAGGCTTGGGTTTTCTGTCATCAAATTATATAGCGTGTCCAGCACCAGTTTCGATGCAGGGGTTAAATCAAACTTATCGTACTCGTAGTAAATATTACCCAGTGCATAAGCCTTATTCTTTTCAAACCGCTTTAAGCCTAAGGTAAAGGTTATAGTATCGCTGTTGTCTTTACCTACAGTGCTAAAGGTTTGGGTAGCGGTAAAAAAGCTATCGCGCATAGCTACAAGCTTGTAATTTTTATCAGGCTTAATATCAAAAAAATACGAACCGTTAACGGCATTATAAGTGCCCACCAGCGTTCCGTTATCAGCATCATACAACGACACCGGCTGGTTACGTAACAACTGTGTGGTGGTATCGCTGTTTACAATAGTACCTTTTACCGCCAGGTAAATTTTCTTAATGTATAACTGGTAAATATCATCGCAGCAGGTTTCGCTTTTTAAGCCAAAACCACCGGGGCGGTTCGATACCACAAAGCCAAGGCCATCGTGGTCGTCCCAGAAATAATACATATCATCCACACTGCTGTTTACCGGCATACCCAGGTTCACCGGTTCGCTCCAGGTACCATTTGTGGCTTTGGTTGAAAACACATCCAGCCCGCCAATATTTACATGGCCTTCTGAACTGAAATAAAGCGTATTGGTTTGAAAATCATAGTAAGGTGTTTCTTCATCGCCTTCGGTATTAACCGGTGCGCCAATCGCCTTTGCTTTTTCAAACGAACCGTCGGCATTCATTTTTGAATAGAAAATATCCTTGCCCTTACCCTTGTTGCGGTCCGAAACAAAGTAAAGCACATTATTGCCGTTTTCATCTTTACCCAGTGCAGGCTCGGTATTGGTAGCACCTTTCTCGTTTACATTTTCATCAAGGGCAATGCCTGCTACCCAACCGGTGTCGCTAAGCAGGCTTTTAAAAATCGTACAAACCATATTCAGGTGGTCGTCCTCCTGGCATTGGGTGTAATACATGGTTTTTTTATCGGGGGCAAAGGTAGGGTTGCCCACATGGTAGTTAACCGTATTTATTTCGCCGCGTACAGGCTCCGCTTTGCTCCAAACTGTATCTACGCGTTTCGACATATAAATACGCGAAAACGTAGCATGTTTTTCGCGCTTGCCCTGTAACACCACCTTATCTGATACCCACGAGCCGTAATACATAGTGGTAGGGTCGCTCAACACCGGCGAATAGTCAGTAAACGGCTGGTTAATATTCTCG
>DASZPC010000233.1:0-8656 GCA_035550455.1 Chitinophagales bacterium
GGCGATTCCTTCACCTCCACCCCTGCTATATACAAACCCGAATACCGCGGGCAAGCCTCCGTATCCAAAACCTCTACCGAAATTCCGTTTGTTTGATTTGAAACCTGGAATTTGAAATCAGAAACCGGCTTTACAAAACCCACCTTTGCTTTGTAGGCCACATTCAGCGCAGCGGCTACATCGCAGGCCACGCCAATGTGCGAGTTTGCATCGCTGCGGTTGGGCGTAAGCCCTATTTCGAGCACATAATCCTTCTCTATTTTAAAATAATCGGCTGCCTTAGTGCCAACTGCGGCATTGCTATCCAGCACCATAATACCGGCATGGCTTTGGCCCAGGCCAAGTTCGTCCTCGGCGCAAATCATCCCAAAACTTTCAACGCCGCGTATTTTGGCCTTTTTAATTTGCAGTTTTTCGCCACCGGTGGGGTATAAGGTGCTGCCCACCAGCGCCACCACTACTTTTTGCCCGGCTGCCACATTGGGCGCACCGCAAACAATCTGCAACAGTTCACCGGTACCTGCATCCACTTTAGTTACCGAAAGCTTATCGGCATCGGGGTGTTTGGCACATTCCTTCACCTCGCCTATTACCACGCCTTCCAGCCCCCCGGGCACGCTCTCATAAGTATATATGCCTTCCACTTCTAAACCTACCCCGGTTAAAACCTCTGCAAGGTCTTTGGGGCTAAGGTTAAAATCCACATAATTTCTAAGCCAGTTATACGATATTTTCATTGGGTGCAAATCTAACAGGCATTTTCAATTTTGGTAAGTATACAGCAGAGCGTCCAACAAGTAACTACTTTTTATCACCAATCACCTGTATTCGGCTTTGGTTCTCCCTTTAGGTGTTTCATCCCACATTTACTGCGGAAGAGCGGAGAGGGTGGGGATTTGCCCTTGTTCTAATCATAACAAAGCGCCTCCAACAAATATTAGTTAATGGGGTTTACTCCACCTTTACCTTTTTCGCCTGGTACACATTTTTTGAGTTCTGCGAGTCCTCATGCACAAAAGCAATAATATTCATGTGTGCCGGGTTCCAAAGGGCGTCAAGGGTATATTGGTACACATTGCGTATTACCCGGCCTGCCTCAAGCGTTTGGTTAATGGCATCGCTGCCATTGCTGCCGGTGGTAATAAAATCGCGGAACACGCCGTTATGCACGTAAAAAGTATCAATTACAGCGCCGTCCAGCTGGGCGCTTACAATGCTGTCTTCGGTAAGGGCAATGGTAAGGTCGTTGGCTTCAGTAACATTTTGGGTATAGTGCAATTCGGTTACAACGGTTACCTGCCGTGTGCTGGCGTTATAAGTACTGCTTAAAATTACGTTAACAGGTGTGGTGGTGGCTAATTGCTGGGCTACTGCATTGCCCCACACACTTTTATCCATCAAAATATAAGTTTGTCCCAGCCCGGTAAATAGCTGTCGGTCAACCGCCGCCGAGGGCTCAATACCCTGGTTACCTAAATAGGTATATAACGCATCCGAACCTGCATTTTCAAAATTCTGGGTGCTTATAACGGGGTACGGGTTACCAAGCGAATTAGTGGGATGAAAGGCAATAGCCACCACCCGGTCCCCGTACTGTGCATGTAGTTGCTCAATAATAGCATGCCCCTGCGGACAGTTCGTACAGCGCACACCGGTAAACTCTTCCACCACTGTGTTTTTGGTTTCGGGTGCAGCTATCGGCGTTTCTACATACGTCGTATCCGAAACTGCATTTTGGTTGCCATGCAGGTTAATATCCGGGCCTACTTCTTTACAGGCCTGCAAAAAGCATACAAAGGCAGTAGTAGTTACTATTAAATATTTTTTCAATCGCATATTACAAATCATAAATCGCAAGTCCCCAATCCAAAATCAAAAATCAAAACGTTGCCGTGCAGCCAAATTTAGCCCCACTAAACGCCGGTTCCAGCCTGCAAACCCCACCGGTGCACACAATACCCTCTACCTGTTTCACATAACTAAGCGTAAAGGCCACGGGCCCCATAGTGTACCCGAAAAATACTGAATAATAATGGTTGGCATTAGGGTTTACCTCGGGGTTGGGTTTAAAATTCCACATATCCGAAACCGCTACCGAAAAATGCGGTGCTACGTTAAATTCGGCCAGCCCGTAAAGCCACTGCCCGTAATCCAGCAACACATGCTGGTACTGAAATTCCATTCGCAACGACATCTTCCTGGTAAACTTATACTGCCACTCTAAAAACGGCGTGTAGGCATCAATATTATTAGCCCCTTCCTGCTGGTATAAAAACTTGTTGTACCGCACATACTGAAAACCCAGCTCCACCTCAGCCTTGTGGTTTGGCCGGTACAAAGCCGAAACAAAACCCTCGCCAAAAAACGGCGTTGAAACCGGGTTATATTTTTTCAATAATAAATCGCGCACATACGAGCCACTGAAAGTAAGCGTCAATTCTTTAACCGGGCTGGCAGTAGCCTCGGCTGAAAATGCCAGTTCGTGGTTTTCCAGCGATGGCGCAAAATACCTTGAGGGCAGGCGTAGCGAGTTCTCGCGCGATACCGGCGGTATAAAATTCATACTGCCGTCAAAAGTAGCCTCGGTATGGTTAGGCGAGGTATGCAGGTAAAAGTTTTCGGTGCGCTTAAACTGGAAAGTAATGCCAAAACCCTGGTGCGCATAGTTAAGCGAGGTATAGAAACAGTTGCCCGCCGAATTAATCAGCGAGTCGTTTACCGCGCGTATTTCATTATTCCTTATGGCTTCCGAAGTTTTGTAAGCGCCCTCCACATACCAGGTAAAATCGCCTGCCGATAAAGTGTTGTAAACCGTAAAAGCATAGGTATTGTATTTGGGCACAAAGCGTCCCATAGTATCGTAGGTTTCAATAGCCGTTACCACCTGGTTTATACTGGCCTGGTCCATACTGCGGTCAACAAGCCCAAAACCCGGCACAAACCGCACCTTGCCCGCCGTAAAATTCCCATCGGCATTAAACCCGAAAATAATCGGCTTCTGAATACCAAATTTCAGCTTTTGCACCCCGCCAAAAGCTTTCAGCTTTAAAAAATCTTTCACTTCATATTCCAGCCTGGCCCCTACTAAGGCATTGTCAATACCCAGGGTGCGCTCCTCATAGGCGCGGTAAATAATGCCGGTGCCTATCTGGTCGTATATATACCCGGCAGTAATGGTTAAGTCCTTTACCTTCTTCTTAATATAAAAATTACCCAGCCCCACCCCGGTATAGGGCGCAGTAGGCACGCGCAATATTGAATTGTAAAAAAAATCTAAACGCACCCCTGTTTCAAGCTGAAATTTTTCGTTGGTATAGTTCAAATTCAGCCACGCATCGGCCCCAATCTTCAAATTATCGTATTGTGGCAGGTTATAAGCCCCTGTTTTGGGGTCCCGCACAAAAAAATTGGCATTACTTTGGAATGATCCTGAAAAGTAACCCCATTGGCCATAACTGTTCGCAAAAAGCAGAAGGGCCAGAAGGGTGGCGGTAAAGTTTAATTTTTTCATTTAAACCATTAACACTAAGGGCGCAAAGGTATTTGTTTGAACCTTTATTCAAAATTCTGTTAGATTTGATGAATACTATAAGGCTTTGGACAAACTAACCCTGTCCCCCATTAAAAACAAAGCGATATTATGAAAAAAATGCTCCTGGCTGGCCTGCTGGTATTATTGGTAGGCGCTAATAATGCCCAAAACCAAAAACCGGGTATCGAAAAAATATTAGGCGAAAAATCACTGCCCGATGTTTCCCTGCTTGACGTAAACGGCAAGAAAATAAACGTAGCCGATTACGGCAAATCAGGCAAAATTACCATTCTCAGCTTTTGGGCTACATGGTGCATACCCTGCAAAAAGGAACTGACCAACATGTCCGACCTTTATGAAGAATGGCAGAAAAAATATAACGTGCAGATAGTGGCCGTCTCTATCGACGACTCCCGCAGCTCCCCCAAGGTAAAACCCTATGTGGATGGCCAGCGCTGGCAATACGATGTGCTGCTGGATGTAAACCAGGACCTTAAAAGGGCGTTAAACATCCAAAGCGTGCCTTTTACCGTTATTGTCGATTCAAAAGGCAAAATAGTCAATACCCACTCCGGCTATGTAGAGGGCGATGAATACACCATTGAAGAAGAGCTACAGAAAATGATAAAACAGCAATAAATAAAAAAGGCCTCCTTTAGGGGGCCTTTTCGTTTCTGTCTTTTTATACCAGCTTAATTCAGTTTCTCAATCCTTCGGGTTACTATGCGCTGTCCGTTATAATCAATAGCTACAATATACACGCCCGTTGGTAGGGTCGAAGTATTTACCGAAACAATATTACCCGGCGCAGTTATATCGTTTTGCAACATCACATTCCCAATCATGTTATATACCTTCACCTTTACATTATTAGCCTGGCTCAAACCGGCAATATTCATACTGTTACTAACAGCCGTAGGGTAAATTTTAACCTTATCAGCGCCAATAGCTGGTACCGCAGTGGCACAGGTGGTATTAAGGTTAGCCGAATAAATAAGGTTTATACTGCCGGTATCGCCTACTACTTTTACACTTATAACCATAGTGCCGGTACCGTTTATGCAACTGGGTTCAAATTCGCCATGCATGTTAATGGAATCGCCCACGGCAAATTTCGATGAAACCCTGGTAGTGCTGTTGCCCAGCAGGTCATAACAATTATTGTTATCGCACAGCAGGTAATCCCACCCGGCAGGCACATCGGCCGAAACAAGGTGCCATGAAACAGCTACCGAATCGCTCCTGTTATTATGCAGGTATATATACTCATCCACCACATCAAACTGGTTCGTAACAGTAGCCTGCGCAAACACCGAATCCGACGGCGTTGCCGGAAGCCCCTGGGCCCAACCCTTACCGGCAAATATCAAAGCCAAAAACAACAGGGTAAATTTTCTCATCAAAATATATTTATGGCAAAAATAGCCATTCCTGAATAAGCATAACAAATTTCATTCCTGTTTCTAATGGTATTGTCATGATATTGTTAAAATCCGGCCCCAAATGGCTTAACAACCATTGTTACGTACAAAATACATATTTTTGGCACTGTTATTTTTTCTTAATCAAACATCTATTCATGAAAAAGCGCTTACTCGTAATGTTGCTCTCCACTTTTTTAATCAGTGGTTTATCCGCACAAACAGTTTTATCAAGCCAGAATTTCAGTAGCGGCCTTGGCTCATGGAGTTCGGTAACCAACAACACCGCAGCCACCAAATGGGTTTACTCACACAACCCTATTGCCAGCCCCAGCTTCGGAAATTACACTTTCAAATCACCCACAGCTTCTAACGGGTTTGCGCTGATAATGAGCGATGGTAATAATAGCGCCCTTAATACCGACCTTATATCATCGGCTATTAATTGTTCGGGTCAAAACCACGTAGGCCTCGTTTTTACCCAACTTTTTCAACCGTATTACTCCAACGTAATAGCAACCGTTTCGGTAAGTACAGATAGCTCAAGCTGGACCGAGGTAGCCAATATGATTAACATAAGTAATTTCAGCAATCCCGAACTGATGCAACTCGATATTTCATCAGAAGCTGCTAACCAGCCACAAATCTGGGTTAAGTTCCACTACGAAGCCACTAACGACCTCTTCTGGGCAGTTGATGATATTTCAGTACTTGGTTTGCCCGATAATGATGCCGCCGTTCAAAGTGTAGATATACAGGATTACCTGCCTATTGGCAACAACACCATAACCGCTACCATTCAAAATATGGGCGGTACAGTTTTAAATAATGTTACCCTCGATTACTCGCTTGATGGCGGCACTTCGGTATCACAAACCTTTAGCGGCCTTAATCTTGATCCGTTTGCAAAAGCACAGGTTCAATTTACAGCACCAAGCGTGGTTCCTACCGTTGATGTTCATTCCTATAAAATCCAATCTTCGCAGCCAAACAGCACTACCGATGCTAACCCTGCTAATGATACCCTTTCTAAAGCAATCGTTTCGCTAAGCCATATACCGGCCAAAAACGTACTGGTTGAAGAATTCGGTACCGTACCATGTGGCTATTGCCCGGGCGGCGCTACCTGGATATCGCGTTTACTGGCTGCACAGGGCAGCTATACAAATGCCGTAACACTACATGCCGGGTTTGGAACTGATGCTATGACTACCACCGAAGCTTCTTCTTTAAGCAGTACCTACGATAACAACGGCGCACCTGCAGCCATGATTGACCGCCAGTTGCTTAATGGCGAAGATAACCTGGCTACCGGCGCCCCCGGACTCGACTATACCGATAACGTTTGGGGCGATTATGTACAGGCCCGCCAACCCATTTTGCCTCCCGTTAGTGTATCAGCCAACAATACTTTCGACTCTGCCAGCCGTGCTTTAACGGTAAATATTTCAGCCACATTCTACGGTCCCGTTACAGGTAACTTCCGCTTCAACTGCTATTTAATTGAAGATAGCGTTGTAGGCAGTGGCAGCGGGTACGACCAGCACTCTTACTACTATAGCTCTCCAACCGATACCTCTTTGAACCCATGGTACCATGTTGGCACCAGCAATCTTGGTAGTGGTACTTGGGCTATCGGGGGCTTTGTTCACAATCATGTTGATAGGGCCTTGTTAGGTGGCGCTGCAGGTTCTTCAGGCGTTATTGCTTCCCCTACTGTTGATGGAACCACTTACACAAAAACATATACCTACACAGTTCCTGCCGGCTACCGGGCTAATAAACTTAAGCTCATCGCTTTTGTAAATCAGTACACTTCAGGCGTAAGCTCTAATAAAAACCAGATTTTAAACAACGTTGAAATGGCTCTTAATAGTGCTGATAGCAATACGGTAACTACCGCATCGTTGCCTACAGCTATCGAAAATGTAAGCAGCCTCGAAAAAATCGCCCTCTATCCAAACCCTGCTAAAGATATTGTTTACCTCAACTATACTTTAAACGAAAACACCCGTTTAAGTTTTGATGTTTACAACACGCTTGGCCAGTTGGTTACCTCTTTAAACGAAACCAGTATCAACAAAGGTGCTGTTACCACCATTATTAACACCTCGCATTTTGAAAACGGCCTGTATTTAGTAACCGTTAAAGGCGATGGCAAAGTACTGCAAACCCTAAAGTTTGTAGTAAACAAATAAACTACTGCTTTAGAAACAATAAAAAAAGGCGGGCCGCTAACGCGGCCCGCCTTTTTCGTTACGCCTGGGCTGGCGCTGTTATAATATTCCGTTATCGGCAAAACTGTAGTAATCCTTTTCGCCGGTAATAAGATGGTCAAGCAATAATATATCCAGCAGTTGAGCCGCTTCTTTCAGTTTACGGGTCAACTCTCTGTCTGCCTGGCTGGGCTTTAAGTTTCCCGAAGGATGGTTATGTACCGCTATCATGCCTGAGGCCAGCAATTCCACCGCGTGTTTCAATATAATTTTCAACTCGGCCACTGTTCCGCTTACCCCACCGGTGCCAATCAATTTATGGGTTAATACTTTATTAGCCCGGTTAAGGTAAAGCACAAAAAATGCTTCATGCCCAAGATCGGCCATTTCGGGGTATATATAATCAAACGAATCCCGGCTGCTCCTTATCACTGGCTTCTCACGTATTTCTGTAGCCTGCCTCCTCCGGCCCAGTTCCAGCGCTGCTAATATGGTGGTAGCTTTAGTATCGCCTAACCCTTTTTCCAGCTTTTTCAGTTCGGCCAGGCTTAGCTTGCCAAGTTGGTTTAAATCGCCGTTTACCTTATGTAGTATCTTTTTAGCTATATCCAGCGCCGAGGCCCCTTTTACACCGGTGCGTAGCAAAATAGCTATCAACTCGGCATCGCTTAATGCAGCCTTGCCTTTCAGGGCCAGTTTTTCACGCGGGCGGTCTTCCTCCGCCCAGTTTTTAATCGCTAAAAAATCTCTGCCCTCTTCCATAATGCAATAAAAATAAAAAAGGCACTCCGGTACGGAATGCCTTTCCTGAATATATTTTCTTAAGCCTATTTAGCTTTTAATGCCCTTTTGGCTAAACCCGATTTAAGGTTCGATGCCTTGTTTTTATGGATATAACCCCTTTTGGCCAGTTTGTCAATAACTGAAACTACCTTAGGCAGGTCTTTCTTAGCTTCTTCGTTATTACCCTCAGTCCTTAAATCGCGGATAAGGTTACGGGTTGTTTTTGCATAATACCTGTTTTCAAGCCTCCTTTTGGCGGTTTGACGGATACGTTTCTGGGCCGATTTGTGGTGTGCCATGCTGCTATACTTTTTAAAAAAGGACTGCAAATATAGTATTCTGCCTATTATTTCCAAAAGTCGTTGTAATAATTCAACTTTGCACCCCGTTTGGCGTTTTAAATGATATTTCGAATATCAGTTGATTCGCACTATGAGATGGTTATAAATATCAGGACAAAAAAATGGACAGTTATTCCTATTTAGCTAATGCTACCCCCGAATACATCGAAAACCTATACCGCGACTTTAAATCCAGCCCCAATTCGGTTGATGTAGAATTCAGGAAATTTTTTGAAGGCTTCGATTTTGCCCAGCAAAATTACAATGGCAGGGCCGCTTCATTTTCAACCGATGAATTAAAGGTTTACCAACTTATTGATGCTTACCGCCGTAAAGGCCATCTTATAGCCCGCACTAACCCAC